>DASUKT010000135.1:0-4273 GCA_036278575.1 Pseudolabrys sp.
GCGCTACGCTCGCTGCTGAACAACTTCGCCATCGCGGTCTCGCTCGGCCTGCAATACGGCGTGCCGCTCGAGGAATATGTCGACGCCTTCACCTTTACCCGTTTCGAGCCGCAGGGGCCGGTACAGGGCAACGACTCGATCAAATACGCGACCTCGATCCTCGACTACGTGTTCCGCGAGCTCGCGGTCTCATACCTCGAGCGCTTCGACCTCGCCCACGTCGATCCGAGCGAGGCCGGCTTCGACGCGCTCGGCAAGGGCGAAGCCGAAGGCCGCGCGCCGAACAATCTCGTGTCGAAGGGCCTCACGCGCAGCCGCACCGACCGGCTGGTGGTCGTGCCGCCGTCGACCAATGTCTCCGGCAGCGCGGCGAGTGCTTCTTCTCCCTCCCCTGAAAGGGGAGGGTCGGCCGGCGAAGCCGGCCGGGGTGGGGTCAGTGGAGCCCGTGTAACCGCCCTCGCCTCCGCTTCACCTCGCGCCGAATCGGCCGGCGCCGTCGCACTCAAGGCCGAGCCGCAAACCAGGCTCTCGCCCGCGCAAGAGCTTGAAACGCGCGCGCAGCCTTCCCCCAAAGCGATGGCCGCCGAGAAGCGCGCAGAAGCCAAAGCGAAGGGCTACGAAGGCGAAGCCTGCACCGAATGCGGCAACTTCACCCTCGTGCGCAACGGCACCTGCATGAAATGTGACACGTGCGGATCGACGACGGGGTGTTCGTGACCACTCAGAAAAGCATAAAAGACATGGAGCGCGCGCAGGCTGCGTTCCACCAGAAGGAATTGCGGCAACGCGACGGCATGGCGGCGACCGCCGAATACAACGCCGCCGCCCAGGCCCAGCGCGACAAGACCGCAAAGCTGCGCGCCCTGCGGCTCGCCAAGGAAGAGCAGGATCGTGCGGCGGCGGCCGGTGCGCCACCGCCCGCGGCGAAGGCCAAGGCGGCGGGGAAGAAGAGAAGATAGACAGCGGGCTGAGGAGCGCGCGGCAGCCAAGACGACGGGTTACGAAGGCGTAAGCCTGTACCGAATGCGGCAACTTCACGCTAGCGCATAACGGCACCTGCATGAAATGCGATACGTGCGGATCGACGACGGGGTGTTCGTAATCTTCTGACTTATCGTGGCCGGACTTGACCCGACGATTCAAAGCTAAAAAGGGCGGTCAACCGACCGCCCTTTTGCACATGTGGAAAATCAAGTGGTTAGAGTTGCAAAAAAGAACGAAGAGGGCACACTTGGCACTGTGATTCGGCGAGTGCCAACACCGAGGTTGCAGCCCCGATGCTGGCCCTCCGAAGCGCCAAGGCGCTTGCATCGTCAGTCAGAAAGCGGATCGCTTTCCTCAGTCGCATGAGCATGTAAGCGATTCCGTTGATTGGCGTCCAGAGATGCCTTGGCTTTTCCAACGCCCAGAGGGCAGAAAGGACAAGTCAATGCGGAAGTCTGCGGCTGCCGAAAAACGTACGTTCCTAAGTCAATCGGATTTCCCGGTTGCGACGCTCAATGACGCGTTGCGAATTCCAAAAGCCTTGGCCGACAATTTTGCAGGTGGAGACACGCCTCCGCACGACGTTGCGATGGCTCTCGATCTTTCACCTACAAGCAGTCAGTGGCGAATGCTCGCGGGTTGTGCGCTCGCCTACGGCCTGACAACCGCTAGCTTCAGCGCCGAACGTATCGCATTGACTGATCTGGGACGGCGAATTGTTATGCCAACCATCGAGGGCGATGAGCGCGCGGCCGCTGTCGAGGCCTTGTTGCGGCCACGCATCATGAAAGACTTCTTCCAAAAATACGACAAGAACAAATTTCCCCGAGATGACATCGCGAAGAATGTCTTGGCACAGATGGGCATTCCGCATGATCGCATCGACGGCTATTTGGAAATCGTCGTCAAGAATGGGAAAGATTTCGGCCTTATTCGCGACACGAAGACCGGCCCGTTCGTGGCAATCGAGACGGTGCAGCTTGCACGGCAACAGTCAAACCCGCTTGAGTCAGGCGGCGAGCAGACGGTGCAGCCGAGACAAACGGCCTGCCAATCCGCGTCGATCCAAATGTGACGACTGCGGCAGCGATGAACAATCGCGTCTTTATTTCACACGGCAGGAATCGAAAAATTGTCGATCAGCTCAAGACTGTGATCGGGTACGGCAATTTTGACCCGATAGTCTCGGTTGACAATGAGACAGTCTCGAAGCCATTGTCTGACAAAGTCCTCGACGACATGCGTACGTGCTTTTGCGGTGATTCACGTTGACGAAGAAGAAGTCCTGTTGGATCAGGCCGGCGAAAAGCACGTGTCGCTTAATCAAAATGTTCTAATTGAGATTGGCGCTGCCCTGGCGCTCCACAAAAATCGATTCGTTCTGCTGGTAAAGGAAGGGCTTCAATTGCCGTCCAATCTGCATGGACTTTACCAATGTCGCTACAGTGGAGACACGCTGGACTTTGACGCCACGATGCGACTGTTGAAGGCCTTCAACGACTTCCGCAAGAAGCCCAACTAAAGGCCTCCGAGCTTGAGAACAGTCATCGCCGGGCCAAGTCCCGGCCATGAGGTTAGACACGACCCTCAACACCCCACCACGCTCACATGCCCTTGCGCGCCGTAGTCCAACAGCGCGCGACCGCGCGTGAGCAGCGTGGCGCCGAGCTCGCGCGCGGTCGCGCCGCCCTACGGCAGAGAACTGCAAGGCGTGGATGGCTGGGACAAGCCCGGCATGACATGCTAAAAATCGACACATGAAAACCAAGTCTCTCACCAAGGCGCTCGAACGCATCGAGGACTGGCCCGCGCAATGGCAGGACCAGCTTGCCGAAATTGCGCTCGATATCGACTCTGGACTCAAGGACGGTGTCTACCATCCGAGCCCCGAAGAGCTTGAGGGCATTGACCGGGGATTGCGCGACGCCGAGCAGAGCCGGTTTGCCACGGAGGAAGAGGTCGAGGCGGCCTTTGCCAAATTCCGCGGCAAATGAAGATTGTGTTCACCGCGGCCGCGCGGAACGACCTCCGCGACATCGGTGAATGGCTGACGCTGCACTATCCCGCCGTAGCGCCTCACGTCGAACGACGAATCCGCAACATCGTCGCGCGTATCGGCCGCTGGCCAGAAAGCGGGCCTCCTTCTGCCGGACGTGAAGACGTGCGAGTCGTGCCGCTAGGGCGTTATCCATACAAGATTTTTTATCGTGTCAGCGGCGGCAACGTCGAAATCCTGCACATCCACCATGCGGCGCGCGAGCCTTGAGATGAGACCGTCTAACTTCGCATCTTTCCAGTATTCCGAAAGCAAGCGTAGGGTTGGCTCAGGCGCGGGGATGCGCCGAGCTCGCCAACGACAGTCAAGCATTCGCAAAATTCAATGGTGGGCTTCGCTTGCGCTCAGCGCCACCCTACGTCCTCTCCTCCACGCTCACCACCACGATCGACACATTGTCCGCGCCGCCCGCGCGCATGGCGCGATCGAAGAGCTGCGCGACCGCCTCGGCGTCGGGAAGCGCGAGGCAATCCGCGATGTCGCCGTCATCGAGCATGTCGGTCAGGCCGTCGCTGCACAGAAGGAAGCGCGCCGGTGCGGTAAGCAACTCTTCGCCGACATGCGGCCGCACCGGCTGCGGCGGCAATGCGCCGCCAAGCGATTGCGTGATGAGGCCGCTGCGCGGGCCGGGCGGCGCATCGTCGATGCTCACTTGCGCAAGATCGCCGCCGCGAAAACGATAGAGGCGGCTGTCGCCGACGTTGAACCAGATGAGGCGTTCGCCGAGCACAAGGCCGGCGACGGTCGTACCCATGCCCGCGCAGCCTGCGTCCTGCGCCATGGCCTCATAAAGCTCGTCGTTGATGCGGCGCAACGTCTCCTGCACGCTCTCAACACTCGCAAGCTGCGCGCCGGCCGCAGCCAGTTGCCGCGCCGCGTGCCGGCTTGCCACCTCACCGGCAAGATGCCCGCCCAAGCCGTCGGCGACCGCGCAGACGAATGGCAGCGCGAGCGCATGACGAAAGGTACGGGGCTCCTGCATTTCCGGCGCGGAAACCCACTCGCCGACGACAAGCGTATCCTCGTTGCGCGCGCGCACGCGGCCGCGATGGGTGAAGGCAGAAATGCGAGCAACAATCGGCATTACATTGAGAGCTTAGCAGCACCGGACGCCATCCCGCACCGGCGGAACTCCTTGCTCGCCTTCACTCCGCCCCACTCGGCGCTATCATTCCTCCGTCAGCTCTCGGATTACGGGAGGCAAATCTCATGCACTTCAAAGCGAAGAATGTC
>DASUKT010000136.1:0-4946 GCA_036278575.1 Pseudolabrys sp.
CCGCGCTCCAGCGCGCGAACGCCACGCGGCAGGCAGCGGAATAAGGAGAGACGACATGTACAATTTCACCTTCCACCGTCCCACCACGGTACGTCAGGCCGCCGGGCTGCTGGCGAAAAATCCGGATGCGAAGCTGCTTGCGGGCGGCCACTCGCTTATTCCGGTGATGAAACAGCGGCTGGCACAGCCGTCGGCGCTCATCGATCTCTCTAAAGTCGAGGGGCTTCAGGGCGTCGAGCTCAAGGGCCGCTCGGTTGTGGTCGGCGCGATGACGAAACACTCCGATGTCGCGAACTCGCCGGTGATGCAGGAGGCGTTGCCCGGTCTCGCGGCAGTGCCAGATGCGATCGGCGATCCGCAGGTGCGCCACATGGGCACGATCGGCGGTTCGATCGCCAACAACGATCCCAACGCAGATTATCCGGCTGCCTGTCTCGGGCTCGGCGCGACGATCATCACCAATAAGCGCAAGATCGCGGCCGACGATTTCTTCACCGGCATGTTCTCGACCGCGCTCGAAGACGACGAGATCATCACCAAGATCTCATTCCCAATCGCGAAGAAGGCGGCCTACGAAAAATTCAAGCATCCGGCGTCCGGTTTCGCGCTCGTCGGCGTGTTTGTTTCGAAGCGAGGACCGGAAATCCGGGTCGCCGTGACTGGCGCTGGCGCGAACGGGGTTTTCCGCGTCAAATCGTTCGAGGAAGCGCTGAAGAAGCGCTTTGCCGCGAAGTCGCTCGAAGGCATGACCGTTCCTGCGACCGGCATGAACAGCGACATCCATGCTGGCGCGGAATACCGCGCGCATCTTGTCGGCGTCCTCGCGCGCCGTGCGGTCGCTAAGGCGACCGCTTAGCGACTGCGGATGGCCCACAGGAGATTCAAGGTTTCTGCTCTCCTTCGGGCAAACCGGCGCGTCGTGCGCCCTCTAGAAACTTGGCCAGCAGGTCCGGCTTGTGGCGCAGCGGTGCCTGCCAGAACACGCGAAACCAGGAAACGCTAGCGTCGGGATTGTCGGCGAGCAGGCGGCGCACCCACTGGTGGCCCTCCTCCTTTTGACCGAGCAGCCCGCATAGAGCGATCTTCACACGCATCGCCGGCGTGTAAGTCGGCCGTTCGACGAGAGTCCGGTCGACCGCCACTGCGGCTTCCTCGTACCGTCCCGCGGCAAAATGAGCGAAGCCCGCAGCCAGCCATTGCACGTGATGCATCGAATCGAGCGGATTGAGTCGTTGGGCCTGACGAAAATGCTCGAGTGCCTTCTCTGCATCGCCGCGTTCACCAAGAACAAAGGAACTGGATATCCAGGCGCTTGCGGAATTCGGGTTGAGCGACAACGATTTCTCAAGCAAGGCGAGGCCGTAATCGAGTTCGCCGGCAAGCTGCGCAAGCGTGATACCGGCCATCCATAAGGCCTCTGAATCGTTCTTGCCGATGTCCGCGGCCCGACGAGCGAGCTGAACCCCGGCATCAAGTCGTGGGTCGGAGGCCATTAGCCAGCCGAATAATCGCTGGAATTGGTAGCAGCGCGCTGCAAGTCCATAGGCCGCTCCGTACAAAGGGTCGAGCTCAATGGCTTTGCCCACGAGGCGCAGCGCTTCCAGGTTTTCGGCAAATGTAGTCCGGTAGAGCGGCAAGGCGCGCAGATACAGATCATAGGCCGTCAGATTCCCGGTCGATTTGCGCTGTGACTGCTCGATCTCGACAGACTGCAGAGCGGGCGCAATCATAGCGCTCACCTGCGCAGTAACCCGATCCTGGATCGCAAACACGTCATTTAATTCGCCTTCAAATCGTTCAGCCCAGATGTGACCGCCGCGGACAGCGTCCATGAGCTGAACGACAATTCTCATACGGCCGGCTTCTTTACGCACGCTGCCTCTCAAGACGAAGCGAACGCCCAACTCGGCTCCGATTTGTCCTATCTCGATGGCGCGCCCGCGATAAGGCGAGGCGGAGGTGCTCGCGATGACGAAGAGCCAGGGCACGCGACCAAGTGTGATCGTCACGTCCTCCGCAATGCCGTCGGCGAAATAGTCTTGACTTGGATCATTCCCCAGATTCGCGAACGGAAGCACCGCGATCGAAGTTTTGTTCGGAAGCCTGAGCCCCGGTTCGGCACTGCTTCCTTCTGATTTTAAGGAGCCTTCTTCGCGCGGCTTAAAGAGCCCACCCATGTTCGGCCAAGGCGGGCCAACGACTCCACTTTTACGGATTGATTCCACGAAATCTGTGGTGGCGGGCTCCGGCGTGACACCAAGTTCACGGCGTAAAAGCTCGGTGCAGAAAGCGTATTGCTTGAGCGCGGCATCGCGCCGGCCAACTTCGGCGAGGAGCCGTATCAGCAGGCGGTGGCCGTCTTCACGCAGCGGGTCGAATTCCGTCAGCCGCCGCGCGGCTTCGACCGCTGTTTCGATGTTTCCGTTTTCGGCACGCGCCGTTGCAAGACGAAGGAGGACATCGGACATGATTGCCGATAGCCGGCGCCGCTCCAACAAAATCCATTCCATGAACGGTTCGGACGTGATGTGCAGGCCGGCAAGAAACTGATCGCGGTACAACGCGCATGCCGCCTCCAGCTGTTCCCGCTCGGTGGAGCGACTCAATGCTTCAAAATTGGCTGCGTCGACATCGATCTGCTCCGAAGATGCAAGGTGCACATTCTCGGCATTGGCGATCAGTATCTGCTTTGACGCGGGGCCAAGCGCCGCCCGCAGCGACATCAAACAGTCCCGCAAGCTTCGCCGCGCCTGTTCGTTTCCGCTCGCGCCCCAAAGCAGATTGGCCAGTTGCTCGCGCGGAATCGGTCGTCCCGGACGCAAGGCCACATAAGCTAAAAGCGCTTGCGCTTTTTTTGGTAACTGTTCGCCGGCGCTGGCTTGGCGTCGAAGCGCAAACGGCCCAAGCAGTCTTAATTGCAGCGGCTGAGGTGTTTCCGAAGTGGGGTCATTTTTGATCTGTTCGCGGCTGTTGGACGTCGGTGCCCGATGTGACCCGCGCTGACGAGCACCCTTCGTAGAAGCGTGTTTGTCTTCGTGGTTCATTGTGACCACACCGTCCCACGTGCGTGAAACCGCCAATCGACGAAAAACCGACGCGGAATTCTGTTCATTCGACCACGTTTTCGACGCTGTTTCGACAGTCGAATGTACCATGCGCCTGTACACCCGAACCAGATTGCAGGGGGCAATCCGCAGAATGAGCCATTTGGCCACGCTGCCATTCGAGGGCACGGAGAACGATATGCTTTGCCGGGATCGTAGAACGCGCTTACTCGAAAGCGATCTTGAACAAGGGCGGGTATCGGTCCGCGAGATGAGCGCTGCGATCGCCGTGATTTGGCTTGCTCTGTATGGCTACATGGCGGGGTCAGCGGCAATCGGCTCGTTTGGCGATATCATCGTCATCGCACACGCCATGGAATAGGGTGAGGGGCTACCATGAAGAAGATTGTTGCTGCCATCGTCTGCGCGCTTGCCATGATGAGCGTGCAAGCCAGCACACAAAAATACCCGTCGCGCCCGATCACGCTGATCGTGCCGTTTGGCGCGGGCGGGCCGACCGACACGATTGCCCGTATCCTCGCGGAACGTATGAAGGTTTCGCTCGGACAGCCGGTGATTGTCGAAAACGTGGGTGGAGCCGCGGGCTCAATCGGTGTCGGGCGTGTCGCCGCTGCGACGCCGGACGGCTACACGCTTAGCATCGGTCACTGGGGCACCCATGCAGTCAACAGCCTGGTGTACAAATTGCATTACGATCTGCTGCGGGACCTGCAACCGATCGCGCTGGTGGCGAGCAATCCGTACCTCATTTTGTCGACCAATGCCGTCCCTGCGCACGATCTCAAGGGACTGATAACCTGGCTTAAGTCGGACAAAACTAAGGCCACCTCAGCGACCAATGGTGTGGGCAGCGCCGGATATCTGATTGGAAGCCAGTTTAAGCGAGCAACCGGAACGACTTTTCAATTTGTTGCCTATCGCGGTGGCGTCGGCGCGTCCATGACGGACCTGATCGGCGGCCATATCGATCTGATGTTCGATCAGCTCGCAACGTCATTGCCGCAGGTTCGTGCCGGTAGGATTAGAGCTTATGCGGTGACCGCGAAGAAGCGGCTGGCGGTCGCCCCCGACATCCCGACAGTCGACGAAGCGGGCCTACCCGAATTTTACATGTCTGCATGGCATGGCCTCTGGGTACCGAAAGGCACTCCGAAGGCAATCGTGGCGAAACTAAACGCCGCTGTTGTGGATGCGCTAGCAGACCCCGCCGTGCGTAAGCGCCTTACGAATCTGGGGCAGCAGATTCCCCCGCGCGATCAGCAGACCCCGAAAGCGCTTGCCGCGCAACAGCGCGCCGAGATTGCGAAATGGAAGCCCATCCTTAAAGCGGAGGAGCCGGCGTCGCATTGAAAGGAGGGACATCCCTTACGGCAAAGGCAGGAGGACAGGATGGAGGACAATCCCGGCATCGGTGCTCTTGATCACGTGGCCATTCGCACCTCGAGGATGGACGAAACAATCCGCTTTTATGAGGCGGTGCTTGGCCTTCAAAACGGCCCGCGTCCAAATTTCAGCTTTCCTGGCGCGTGGATCTTTAGCGCTGGCCATCCCGCTCTCCATCTTTTCGATGCTTCAATTGAGAACGTGCCGCAGGCGCTTGGCAGAGGCGCCCTGCACCATGTCGCCTTTTCCAGCCGCGGCTTCGATGCGATGAAGCATCGGCTCACGCGAAACGGTGCCTGGTTCGATGCGCGTGAGGTGACAGCCGACGGCATCAGGCGAATTTTTGTCCGTGATCCGAACGGTGTGCCGATCGAGTTTAATTATTCGGGCGAGTGAGTGGGATTTGATTTGGCCGGCAGCCTCGGCCGCTTGCGAAGAGCGGCTGCTTACGCCTTTGCCGACCGCGGGACGTCGACCTGGAAACCTTTGACGAGCCAG
>DASUKT010000137.1:0-7871 GCA_036278575.1 Pseudolabrys sp.
GCTTGCCCTTGTCCATGGTCGAAGCGAAGTGATACGGCGCATCGAGGTGGGTGGTGCAGTGGGTGGAGAGCTTCACCCACTCAAAGCCCCAGCCTTCGCCGTCGGGCAGGTCTTCTTTTTTCAGGCCGGGAAAGAAGTTGAGGACATTCTGCGCGGTCGCCTGATGATCGAGATATTCGATCGTCGGCCCGTAGCCGGGCGGGTCGGCGGTGACGGTGTTTTCGAGCGGCACCGAAATGTCGATGATGCTTCGAGTCATGCGATTGCTTTCTTGTCATGGCCGGGCTTGTCCCGGCCATCCATGTTTTGGATAGTATGAAGCATGAAAGACGTGGATGCCCGGCACAAGGTTTATGCTCGGGCCGGCCGGAGGCCGGACCCGTGCGCCGGGCACGGCTAAACGGAGTTCTCACATGCCTGCTTATTGGGTTGCGCGTTCGAAGGTCAACGATCCGGTCGAATACAAGAAGTACACCGATCAGGTGCCGGCCATCCTCGCGAAGTACGGCGGCAAGGTGCTGGCGCGCGGCGGCCGTTTTCAGATCATGGAAGGCCCGGATAAATTCCATCGTTTTATTGTGATTGAGTTTCCCACGTTCGAGCAGGGCGTCGCCTGCTTCACCTCAGCGGAGTACGACAAGGCCGCGGCATTCCGGCGCAGCGGGGCGGGGGAGGTTGAGACGATCATGGTCGAGGGCGTCTGAGTGGGCAGGAACGGGGCGGAAATTCACCCTAGCCTATGCGTTCGAAATACGCGTAAGATGCCGCAAAACAATACTTAATCGGGAGGACATAATGCTGAATACCCTGAAATCACGGGCGCTTGCATGCATTGCCGCAATGGCAAGCATTGCAATGGTTGCAGGCGCCGCACACGCGCAAAGCAAGCAGCCGATCAAAATCGGCTTCAGCATGGCGCTGACCGGCGGCCTCGCGGCGAACGGCAAGCAGGCGTTGCTCGGCGCAAAAATCTGGGAAGAAGACGTCAACAAGAACGGCGGCCTGCTCGGGCGGCCGGTGAAGCTCATCTACTATGACGATCAGAGCACGCCCTCGAACGTGCCGAGCATCTACACCAAGCTGCTCGACGTCGACAAAGTCGATCTTGTCGTCGGCCCGTATGCGACGGCGATGATCGCGCCTGCGATGCCGGTCATCATCGCCAAAGGCAAGGTGTTCATCGGCCTGTTCGGCCTCGCCGTGAACAGCAAATTCCATTATCCGAAATACTTCTCGATGCTGCCGTCGGGCCCCGATACCAAGCCCGCGTTCACCGAGGGCGTTTTCCAGGTGGCGGCGCAGCAGAATCCGAAGCCGAAGACGCTGTCGCTCGCGTGGTCGGATCTCGAATTCTCCAAGAACGCCTGCGAGGGCGCACGCATCAACGCCAAGAAATTCGGCGTCAAGATCGTCTACGATAAAAGCTATCCGCCGACGACCACCGACTTCTCGCCGATCGTGCGCGCGTTGCAGGCCGCCAATGCCGATATCGCCATCGTCTGCTCATACCCGAACGACTCGGTCGGCATGCTAAACTCGATCAAGGAGCTCAACTATAGGCCGAAGATGCTCGGCGGCGCGATGGTCGGTTTGCAAGCGACCGTGTTCAAGCAGAAGCTCGGCCCGGCGCTGAATGGCATCATCAACTATGAAACCTGGGTACCGTCGATGGCGACGCCGGCGACCAACGCGTTCCTCAAGGTCTATCAGTCGCGCGCCAAGTCCGAGGGCGTCGATCCGCTCGGCTACTATCTCGGGACCTGGGGCTATGCCTATCTCGAAATGCTGGCGGACGCGATCAAGGCGACCAAGAGCATCAACGACGACAAGCTCGCGGCCTACATGCACAGCCACACCATGAAGACCATCATGGGCGACATCACCTTTGAAAAGGGCGTCGGCGGCGAATGGGCAAAGTCGCGCATGCTGCAGGTGCAGTATCACGACATCAAGCCGGGTGCGGGACTGGAGACCTGGAAGGGCATGAGCTACCAGACCGTGCTCACGCCCGCCGATCTCAAGACCGGCAACGTGATCTATCCCTATTCGAAGGCGCTGAAATAAAGGCTGCCTATACTATCGAAACAATTGCGGCGCGGGAGCAATCCCGCGCCGTTGTCATTCCGGGACGCGAGTGGAACGAGCGGGCCCGGAATCCATACTCCGCAGTGTTGGGGGTTATGGATTCCGGACTCGCGGCCTTCGGCCTCGCCCCGGAATGACAGGTAAGGGTTACATCCCCAGATACAGCTTGCGGACGAGATCGTTGTTGTTGAGCTCTTCGGCCGAGCGGCCTTCGAACGCGATCTTTCCATGCACGATGACATAGCCGTGGTCGGCAATGCGCACGGCTTGCTTGAAGTTCTGCTCTGCCATCAGCACGGTGAGCTGATAGTGATCCTTGAGCTGCTTGATGGCGTCGATGGTGCGACTGACCAAAAGCGGTGCAAGCCCGACCGAGGGCTCGTCCACCAGCAGGATGCGCGGCGACAGCATCAGCGCGCGGGCGAGCGCCAGCATCTGCTGCTCGCCGCCGCTCATCGAGCCCGCCAGTTGATTGCGCCGTTCCGCAAGCCGCGAGAACGCCTCGAAGCAGAAATCCATGTTGGCCTTGATCTGTGCGCGCGCCTTTTTACGCGACGCGCCGAGCAGCAGGTTTTCCTCGACCGTCAGCTTGGGAAAGAGCCGCCGGCCTTCGGGGACGAGCGCGATGCCGAGGTCGACGATCTGTTCCGTGGTGCGGCCGACCAGGTCGTGCTTTTCGCCGCCGATCTCGGCGACGATGCGGCCAGAGATCGGGCGCACGATGCCCATCACGCATTTCATCAGCGTGCTCTTGCCATTGCCGTTGGTGCCGAGCAGCGCGACCGTTTCGCCGGAATTGACGTTGATCGTTACGTCTTCCAGCACCCGCACGGAGCCATAGGCGGCGTGCACGTTTTCGATGGTGATGCTATTCGCCAAGATAAGCCCTCACCACGTCGGGATCGCGCACCACGTCTTCGGGCTTGCCGTCGGCGACTTTCTTGCCCGAGACGAGCACCGCCAGCCGCTGGGAAAAGCTCATCACCGCCGTCATGATGTGCTCGATCATGATGACCGTGATGCCGCTTTCATTGAGCCGCATCAGCAGCGCGAGAATGTCCTCGATCTCGGAATGGGAAAGGCCGGCCATCGCCTCGTCGGCGATCAGCAGCTTCGGCTCCGCCGCCATCGCGCGGGCAAGCTCGAGCTTGCGCATCTCGACTTGCGTGAGGTCGCGCGGCAGATGGCGCGCCTTCTTCTCGAGATCCACCAGTTGCAGCAGCTCGTGGCACCGTGCGTCGATATTGTCGGCATGCAGCGGCGTGCCGCCGCGGTGATGCACGGTGTAGAGCATCGGAATGCGCAGGTTTTCAGCAAGCGTCATGCTTGGAAACGGGCGCGGCAATTGAAAGCTGCGTGAAAGGCCGCGGTGCGTGCGCTCGTGCGCGGCCAGGCCGTTCATGAGCTGGCCGTCGAAATGCACGCTGCCTTGCTCGTTTTGCAGCGTGCCGCAAATGCAATTGACCAGCGTGCTCTTGCCAGAGCCGTTTGGGCCGATCAGTCCGAGCCGCTCGCCCGCCAGCACGTCGAGATTAATGCCGTCGAGCGCAACGAAGCCGCCGAATCGCTTGCGCAAATTCTGCACCTGCAATAGCGCAGTCATTCTTTCCTCCGCGCGCGCAAGCGTTCTTGCACCAAACCAACAATGCCGTTGGGCGCGATGATCACGAAGGCGATGAGCAGCACGCCCACCAGCAGGACATTGACGGCTGAGGAAATGGTGACGGTGGTGACCTGTTGCAGCGTTCCAAGAAGGATCGTGCCGATGACAGGGCCGATCCAGTTAGTCGTGCCGCCGATCAGCGGCATCGCAATCGAATTGACCGCATATTCAAGACCGAAGGCGGAAGCCGGCGCCAGATAGCCGATGTAATACGGAAAGGGTGCGCCCGCCATGCCCATCAATGCGCCCGACAGCGTGGTCGCAATCAGCTTGAGTTTCAGCGTCGGTACGCCGGAGGCTTCCGCCGCCATTTCGTCATCGCGAATGGCGGCAAAGCCGTAGCCGAGCCGCGAGCGCTCGATCCAACGCGCCACCACGACGGAAAGCACGGCGAGCCCCAGCATCAGCAGAAACAGATACTGCATGTAGCTGCCGAGGCCGGGAAACTTGCCGGGCCGAACGACGTAAGCACCGCCTGAGCCGCCGACGAAGTCCCAATTCACCACGAGCGTCGCCAGCACGACGGACAAGGCCAGCGTCGCAATCGCGAAAAACGCGCCGCGCAGCCGCAAGGTCAGGTAACCGGTGCCGAAGCCGACGATGCCCGACACGATTCCACCGACCACGATCAGCACCGGAATCGGCAGCGGGAAGATCAGGTGAAAGTAGGGCGCCAGGCTTTCCGGCACGAGTTCATCGAGTTGGAGCCCGAAGGTCGCCAGCGCCACGGTGCTGTAGGCGCCGAGCGCGAAGAAGGCGGCGGAGCCGAAGTTCACGTACCCGCAATAGCCGCCGAGAATATTCCAGGCCGTCGCCAGCACGATGTACTGCACGATGGTGTAGCCGGCGACGAACAGGTATTCGATGTTGGGCAGGCGCATCAAAATAAAGATGACGATTGCCACCACAGTCGAAGCCAATATGAAGAGAGGCATTCGCACGGCTCAACGTCCCAATATTCCCGAGGGGCGGAAAGCGAGCGTCAGCAACAAGACGCCGAATGACACCGCCGGCGCCCACGATGGCCCGTAAAACGTCGCCGTGATGCTTTCGATGACGCCGAGCAAGATGGCGGCAATGAGCGTGCCCGGCATGCTGCCCATCCCGCCGAGTACGCAGATGGCGAATACGCGGCCGATATATTCACGTCCGACCGATGGCTCGACCGGCTGGATGATGATCAGGAACGCACCCGCCAGTGCGGCGACCGCGATCGACACTCCAAAGGCGATCCGTTTGATCCGGATCGGATCGACCGCCATCAATTGCAGTGCCAATTGATCCTGCGATACCGCAAGCACCGCGCGGCCGGTAAAGGTGCGGCTGATGAACAGCTGAAGCCCGCCGAACAGGATAAGCGAGCCAATGCAGGGCACCAGCATTCTCAATGGCAAGTCGACGAAACCGAAATGAATGCTCGGCCCGATGTAATCGGTTTTGACATACCGGTAGTCGACGCCGAACACGAGCAATAGCAGCACTTCGGTGACGAACAATACGCCGAAGAAAAATGCGAGGCCCCGCAGCGACTGCTGGCCGCGCTTTTCGAATGACAAATAGTAGACCTGATAAATCGCGGTGCCGAGGTAATAAAAGATAGGCGACAGTATGAGACAGGTGAGAATTGGATCGACGCCGTAATTAATGTTGAAATAGTAAGCGATGTAAGAGCCGAGGATGATGAAAGCGGGATGTCCGATATTGACGATATCGAGCATGCCGAACGAGATCGAAATGCCGGCGGTCACCGCGGCATAAAATCCGCCGAGCAGCAATCCCGCGATGATCGCGTTGATCAGCAGCTCGAAGGGAAAATCCATTCCTCCCGTCCCCGTTTTCTTCTTTGTTTCCCGCCCCGCCGGGTTGCGCGCCAGTGTGCAGGATGGGAAGCGTGTTGGCTAGTCTGTTGTTATTTCAGACAGAACGGGAACGCTACGGCAAAACGAAAACGCCCGCTCCGGCACATGGGCCGGGGCGGGCGCCCATTGGAAATCGGGTCACGCAGCCGCGCTGGCGCGCACGCGATCCGGCAGCATCATCGGCTTGTTGGCGCTGTCTTTGAACTCGACCGTCATGAACACCATCTCGCGGTCACCGAGATTTTCCAGATCGTGCACCTTGAAGTGGCCGGCGGCATAGATTTCGTGCCGTGTCTCGCCGGACTGGTACGTGTATTCGACCGTGGTGCCATCGTGGACGTGCTGGCGTCCGCGGCCGCCGCTCACGGATGTCCAGAAATAATCCAGGACGTGCCGGTGAAATCCGATGCGCTCGCCGGGCGCAAGACGGATCATCCACACCCGCGTGCGCTCGTTCTCCGACAACAGCATGTTGCCGACACATGGGTTCGGATTTTTGGACTCGCGTTCAAACTCCGCGGCGATTTCGGCCGGCCACTGAGATTTGTCCTTCTTCTCCGCGGCCTTATCGAGCATGGTCAGGGCCATGGCATTCCTCCGCTGCTATTTTGCCGTCATATATAGCATATTCGGGCAAATCGGAAGATTGAGGGCTGAACGTGGCTGAGCCGGCAAGGCGTGCGATCATCATTGGCGGCTCGATGAGCGGATTGCTCGCAGGCTTGCTGCTTCGCCGCGGCGGTTGGAATGTCGATATCTACGAGCGGGTGGAAAGTGAATTGTCCGGTCGCGGCGCGGGCATTGTCGCGCAGGCGGAACTGATCGCGCGGCTGCGCGGGCTCGGCCTTGCAACCGAGGATCTTGGCGTCACCGTGCGCACGCGCAGATGCCTTGATGCGGATGGCAAGCTCATCAGCGAGGTGGAATGCCCGCAGGTGCTGACGGCCTGGGAACGTGTCTATCGCCTGTTGCGCGACGCGTTGCCAGCGGAGCGGTATCATCGCGGGCGCGTGCTGGCCGATTTTTCACAGGATGAGGACGCCGTCGTCGCGCACTTTTCCGATGGCGAAACCTCCAGAGCCGATCTTTTGGTCGGCGCCGATGGAATTCGCTCGTTGGTCCGCCAGCAGGCTTTGCCCAACGCGGTGCCGCAATATGTCGGCTATTCGGCGTGGCGGGCATTGCTCTCGGAGCAGGGATTCCCGCCTGAGGCGCATCGTGCGATGTTCGATTACATGACGTTCTGCCTGCCGCCCGGCGAGCAGATGCTCGGCTATCCGGTCGCGGGCCCCGACAACGATCTACGGCCCGGGCACCGTCGTTTCAACGTGATCTGGTACCGCCCCGCGGACGAGCGCACGAAGCTCAAATGGCTGCTCACAGACGAAAGCGGCATGACGCACGCGATTTCAATTCCGCCGCCACTGATCCGGCGTGAAGCGGTTACCGAAATGCGGGCGGCGGCCGAGCGGCTTCTGGCGCCGCATTTCCGGCAGGTCGTGCGTGTGATCGACGAGCCGATCCTGCAACCAATCTACGATCTGGAATCGCCGCACATGGCCTGCGGCCGTGTGGCGATTCTGGGAGATGCGGCTTTCGTTGCGCGGCCGCATGTCGCTGCCGGCGTCTCAAAGGCAGCCGACGATGCGGCGGCGCTGGTGCAAGCTTTGGGCGCCGAGCACGACGTGCCGACGGCACTCAGATGTTTTGAAGCAGCGCGCTTGCCGGAGAATTACCGCATCATCGAGCGTGCGCGCCACCTGGGTGCTTACTTGCAAGCCTCGCGCACGCAGGAAGAGCAAGCGCGCGCAGGCCGTCACAGCACGGTCGACGCGGTGCTTACTGAAACGGCCACGCTGGATTTCCTTTATGCCTGAGTTCTATTACAAGCCGAGGAGCTTCTTGGCATTGCCGCCGCAGATCGCGGCACGGGTCGAACTGTCGAGACTGTCGACCGACGCGACGTGGCCGATCGGGTCGTATTCGAGCATGTCGAAGGGATAGTCGGTGCCGAGCACGATGCGGTCCCCGCCATAGGTCTTCACCAGCGCTTCGAGCTGATGCGGCGTGAAAACGACCGTGTCGAAATAGACGTTGCGGCGCAAATAGGTCGTCGGCGGTTGCGGCAAGTCGCCGTGCGCGTCCGAGCGCGCACCCCAGGCGTGATCGATGCGGCCAGAGTAGGCGCCGAGGAAGCCGCCGCCGTGCGCCGCTAGAACGCGAAGCTTGGGATGCCGCTCGAAGACGCCATCGAAGATCAGGTA
>DASUKT010000138.1:0-2649 GCA_036278575.1 Pseudolabrys sp.
ATCGTTGATGATCGCATAGCTGTAGTGGCGATCCCGCGGAATGGGGCGAAGCTCGACTGTTCGCGGGACCGGATATCCGACGACCACTTCGCCATCGACCGCGACGGAGGGAATGCGTTCGCGTTCGACATAGGTCACGACGTCGTCGGGCACGGCAGCGCCCCTCGTTTCAACGATGGTCGTCTGGGCGGTAGCGGCGCCGGCCGACAGCAACAGCGCGGCGCCGGTGATGATCGCGATTTTCGATTTCATTGCTGGCCTCCATGCTACCGGCGTTCAACCGCTTTCCATGCGCGTTGTTCCGGTTCCGATCGAAGGAGGGAACTCAGGTCAGTGACATCAAATCGCTCAAAATTCTTTTTGCGGGGAGATCGGGATATTCGTCGGATGCCTTGCCGCGGTTGATCCACACATTGCCGAAGCCGACGGCTGCCGCGGCTGCAACGTCCCAGCGATTGGATGACACGAACGTGACGTCAGCCGGCGTGCATTTGAAGTGGTCTGTAACCAGCGTGTAAACTTTCGGGTGTGGTTTGAATATTTTCAGCACGTCGACTGAAAGAACGGCATCGAGATCGCTGCGGATGCCGGCTGCATCGACCGCGCCGTTGAGCATATTGGGCGAACCATTGGACAGAATGCCGGTGCTGTGACCTTGGCTCTTGAGCGTGCGCAAGGCGACTCGTGCATCGGGAAACGCATCGAGCTTGAAATAGGCATCGAGCAGCTTCGGCTTCAGCGCCTTGTTCACGCTGGGCACGCGCGCCAGCGCGTAGTCGAGGGCACGCTCGGTGAGTGTCCAGAAATCGGCGTAACGGCCGAGCAAGGTTAGCGTCCAGCTGTACTCGAGCTGTTTCGTACGCCAGATTTCGGACATCCGATCGGCATCGGGCCCCGCTTCGCTGCGAAAGCGGGCGATTGCGGCATGCACATCAAACAGCGTGCCGTAAGCATCGAAAACGAAAACGGCCATTGAGGTCTCCCGATTGGTCATTGCCGGGCTTGACCCGACAATCCATGATGCGCTCCCGCTAGTGGAGACTCAGGATCGATGTACGGGTCAAGCCCGCGCATGACGAATTGATAGGGCGGAGCATTTGAATGGCGGCGGCCAAGTGGTCAAAGACCTGGACCTTCTACGAAGGAGATTGGCACGAAGGCAATCTGCCCATCATGGGCGTGCGCACACATGCCGCGTGGCTTTGCTCGGTCGTCTTCGACGGCGCGCGTACGTTCGAGGGTGTTTCGCCGGACCTCGATCTTCATTGCGCGCGCGTGAATGCCTCGGCAAGAACGATGCACCTTAAGCCGCTCATTTCGACCGAAGAGTGGCTTGATCTGTGCGCCGACGGCGTCAAACGTTTCGACAAAGATGCGGCGCTCTACATTCGGCCGATGTATTGGGCGGAACAAGGCGGCGCATTCCTTATCGCTCCCGATCCGGAATCGACGCGGTGGTGCCTCTCCATTTACGAAGCGCCGATGCGCCCACCGGAAGGATTTTCGCTCACGCTGTCGCCCTTCCGCCGGCCAAGCGTGGAAAGCATGCCGACGGATGCCAAGGCGGGCTGTCTTTATCCCAACAATGCCCGCGCGATCACGGAAGCGCGCTCGCGCGGGTTCGATAACGCCATCGTCTGCGACATGCTGGGAAACGTCGCGGAGCTTGCCACCGCCAATGTGTTCATGGCCAAGGACGGTGTCGTTTACACGCCGGTGCCAAACGGCACGTTCCTCAATGGCATTACGCGCCAGCGGGTAATCAATTTGCTGCGCGGAGCGGGTGTCGACGTGGTGGAGACGACGTTGCGCCACAAGGATTTTGAGAGCGCCGACGAGATTTTCCAGTCCGGCAATTACATCAAGATTCTGCCGTGCACCCGCATCGGCGAGCGCTCGTTGCAGCCGGGACCGCTTTACCGCAAGGCGCGCGCGCTCTATTGGGAATTCGCGCACGGATAATGCCATGGCTCTGACCACTCGCCTCACGCAAAAACTCGGCATCGAACATCCGATCATCTCGGCGCCAATGGCGTTTGCTGCCGGCGGCAGGCTCGCCGCGGCGGTAAGCGGGGCGGGCGGTTTCGGCGTGATCGGTGGCGGATACGGCGAGCCGGACTGGCTCGAGCGTGAATTTGCGGCGGCAGGAAACGCGCGCGTCGGCTGCGGTTTCATCACCTGGTCGTTGGCACGGCATCCGCATGTGCTCGATGCTGTTCTCGCCCATGCACCGGCCGCCGTCATGCTGTCGTTCGGCGACCCTTCTCCCTTTGCGGACGCGATCAAGGCCGCAAAAACGCTGCTCATCTGCCAGGTGCAGACGATGAGGCACGCGCGCGAGGCGGTTGCAGCGGGCGCCGGCATCGTCGTCGCGCAAGGCGCGGAAGCCGGCGGTCACGGCTCGCTGCGCGCGACTTTTACGCTTGTGCCCGAGATCGCCGATTATCTTGCGAAAGCCGCGCCGGAAACGCTGCTGGTCGCGGCCGGCGGCGTTGCCGATGGGCGTGGGCTGGCGGCGGCCTTGATGCTCGGCGCCGATGGCGTGCTCGTCGGCTCGCGTTTTTGGGCAAGCAAGGAGGCCATCGTTCCGGCGCCCTTCCAGCAGGCAGCGGTCGATGCGGACGGCGATGCGACCATCCGCACCAGCGT
>DASUKT010000139.1:0-2811 GCA_036278575.1 Pseudolabrys sp.
GGCTATGCAGGCAGCCGCATGATCGCCGGCACCCTCATCGTGCGTGGTCGCGCGGGACCGCTGCCGGGTTACCTGATGAACCGCGGCACCATCGTGCTGGCAAAAGGCGCAACTGTGTTCTCCCCGACATTCGCCGACTGCGGCGTGCATGAATTGCTGTCCAACGCATTGATGGCCGCGTTCGTCAAGCCCTACAGCCCTGAATCGGCTGCGATATTGCGGAAGCCATGGCGCCGATTCATGGGTGACATGGCCACAATCGGCAGAGGGGAAATATTTTGCCCCGCCGCATGAACTCCGCTCGCCAGATTCGGTTATCGAGAATAAAAACGGGGTGGTCGCGCGGAGATATTCGTCATGGGCTTCCTCGAACTGGTCATCACGGTTTGTGCGATCGCGCATCCCACGCTTTGCGAGAATCGTCATCTCCAGTTTTCGTCCGCCGAGTCACTTCGACAATGCACAAAGAGCGCGCCGCCCTACATTGCACAATGGATCGGCGAACATCCGAAATGGCGGGCGGTGCGCTGGCGCTGCGAATATCCCGGCCAGAAAAGGATTTGATGATCCGGATCGTCGACGATGCGGGCTGAGGCCCGCGCGAGGCGCGATGCGTTTCTCAATCGCATCGGTACCCGACCGCTCGTCATGGGAATCCTCAACGTCACGCCGGATTCGTTTTTCGACGGTGGCCGTTTTCAAGATCGTAATCCTGCGCTCGCCCACGCCCGGCAGATGGTCGCCGACGGATGCGACATCGTCGATGTCGGCGCCGAATCCACACGGCTTGGCGCAACACCGGTTGCAGAAGCTGAAGAGCTTGCGCGGCTCGATCCGCTGCTGGTGGAATTGGCGGGCTTGAGCGCGCCGCTCTCAATCGACACGACAAAGGCCGCCGTTGCTGTACGAGCGCTCGAGCTCGGCGCCGTGATGGTCAACGACGTCTGGGGGCTTCAGAAAGACACGCGGATGGCTAATACGGTTGCCGAAGCCGAAGCCGCCGTCGTCATCATGCACAACAGAAGCGACAAGGACGAGAAGCTCGATATAATCACAGACATTCGCCGCTTCTTCGACCACTCGCTTGCAATCGCCGCGCGCGCCGGAATCTCCAAACAGCGCATTATTCTCGACGTCGGCGTCGGTTTCGGCAAGACCAGCCGGCAAAATCGCGACGCCATCGTTCGACTTGCCGAACTCAAGGATTACGGACTGCCGCTGATGGTGGGCGCTTCCCGCAAGCGATTTCTCGGCGGGCTGACCGGCGACGGGTCAGAGGGCACGTTAGTCGGCACCGTTGCGGTTGCTCTCGCGGCAATCTCGGCCGGTGCCACCATTGTGCGCGTGCATGATGTCGCCGAGCATGTCGCTGCGTTAAAGGTATTTGAGCAACTGCAACACTGATCTCACTTCTTGCAATCGGTGAGTTGCTTCTCTTCGATCGTGAAAATCTTGCCTTCCTTCACATCGATGTTGCGCACCGTGCAGACTCGTCCGGTCTTGTCGGCGAGCTTCGCGTCATAGCGGCCCGTCTTTAAGCCGCTGATGCGCAGGCGCTCATCGTGATCGACGGTGCCATCCTTGTCGTTCTTGCATTGGTTGGGTCCCCATTTCTGCTCGCCGGTCGGGGAGAGCTCCAGGCTGGTGACGGTGTAAAGGGTCAAATTCCAGAAACGGGTCGGCTTACCTTGCGCCGCCGCGCTCGTCGTCACGAAAATGACGGCAATTGCCGCGATTGCAAACGTTCGCATGCGTCTTCTCCGTTGGCCTTTTCCGTCGCGCTATTGCGTCAGGAGTCTGTCTCGGTTGAGAGCCTGATCGAAATTGCGGACCGCGTTAAGCCCGACGGGCGCAACGAGCCGCGCGGAGGCAAGGTCCGCTCCGGCAAAATCCGCACCGGTAACGTCGGCGCCGCTCAAGTCAGCGCCTGCAAGATCGACATTCCGCAGTATTGCGTTGGACAAATTGGCCTGCCTTAAGGAGGCGAACGCAAGTTCGGCGCGTGAAAGGTCCGCGTTGCGCAAGTCTGCTTTGTCGAGGTTCGCCGATTTGAGAACGGCATGGATCAATCCCATGGACTGATTTTTCATGTCGGCGGCGAGATTGGCCCCGACAAGTTTCGCGCCAACGAGGCTGGTCCCTGTGAGATCGGATACGATCCGCGCACCAGACAGATCCGCTCCGTCGAGACGCGCGCGGAGCATTTGCGCGGCAAAGATGCTTGCGTGCCGAAGGCTCGCGCCGTCCAGATCGGCGTCGAGCAGCCAGGCTTGATCGAGAACCGCACCATCGAGTTTCGCACTGGTCAGCTTGGTTTTGTTGAGCCGGGCCGCGCGGAAAATTGCGCCGGACAAATCGAGGCCGGAAAGATCGAGACCCGAAAGCCTCTTGCCGGTGAAGTCCGCCGGATGGTCGTGCGTCGCAGACGCGGCTAGCGCCGCAACTTGCTCACGGGTCATTTCCGCCGTTGTCATCTCCGGCGAATTGACGTCGATGTACCGCATCATGTCCTGCGCCATGATGCGCGCAGCACCGCAACAGAGGCACAAGATCAGTGCCGCAATCGTTTTGCCCAGCATGACGCGCTCCACGGACGCCAAAGGCAATCCTTGCGCCTGGCCGCATGTGAGGCAAGTGGCCGGCGAAGCGCTATTGAGCGGCTAGCCGCTCCACGCAGGCCGGCAATTCGGACATGTTTTCGATCACGACATCGGCCACGGCGTCCTTGAGTTTCTGGCCAAGTTGGGTCGTGGCGTGACTCGCCCCGACAAAGCCGATCGCCTTCATTCCCGCTGCGCGAGCGGCCCGAAT
>DASUKT010000140.1:0-3060 GCA_036278575.1 Pseudolabrys sp.
GATCGTGGTCACCGGCCGCGAGGCCGACCGTTTCGCGGCGGCTGCCCTGAAGTTGCCGTTTGTCGATCGCATCGTGCTGCGCGCGTCGAGCGCAGAGGCGCTGCCGGCGTCGCATCCGGCGCAGGCCAAGCTTGCGTCGGGCTTCGAGACCGCGGCCTTTGTCTGCGTCGGCGAGCGATGCTCGCTGCCGGTCGCGAACGTCGACGGCATCGCCGCAGCGGTGGCCGGCATGCGCAGGACGTCCTGACACAAGCCGTCCTGACGCGTTATAAATTCGTGTCGGTCTATCGCCGGGGGCGGCAGAACCGGAGAAACGAATGCGTCTCATCATTCCGCTCGCGGCCTTGCTCGCGCTTTCCTTTGCCTCCACCTCCGCCAGCGCCGAGGAATGGTGCGGCTTCCACGACAAGGCCGGCGCCATGGTCCGCTGCGGCTACACCAGTCTGGAGGAGTGCAAGGAGAAGCTGGAGAACAAGGCCAAGGACACCAAAGACATCGTCTGCTTGCCGAGCCCGTCGTTTGCGGACAACAAGCGGCGTGATGCCGGCTCGCTGCCGGCCGGAGCCTAGAGCGCACTCTGCGCCAACGGTCTCCTCCGCGATTTATGCCGCGCGGGCGAAACGAACGGAAAAGACACCGCATCGTTAAAAACAGCGCGTTTGGCGCCAGATCGTCGGTTGCGCCATTTACCCAATCTTTACATGCTTGGCCGACTTTGCATGCGGCCTTGCGGGCCTTCCGCGGCTGATCATTGCTTGTGTGGCGTCATGAGCTCGCCTGGCATCGCCGCATCGAACACCGCGCGGATTTCGCGCGCTTCAGTTCAAAGTTGGCTGGCGTCGCAGACCTACAGCACGACATTCGCTTTCATCGCGCTGTTTGCCGCCGCACTTTCGCCGGTGCTGTGGTTTGGCATTCCGATGGCCATGGCGGATTATCCGAACCACCTCGCCCGCATGTTTATCCTGAGCCGCAGCGGCGGACCGCATCCGAATCCGTTCTATGAGGTGACGTGGGCGCTCTATCCGAACCTGGCGATGGATTTGCTGGTGCCGCCGTTCGGGCGATTGATCGGCGTCGAAACGGCGACGCGGCTTTTTTATCTTGCCGGGCAAATCCTCATCGTCACCGGCGCCATGGCGATCGAGCGCGTCGTCAAAGGCCGCCTTGCCATTGCCGGCTTTGTCGCGCTGATGTTTCTCTACAGCCTGCCCTTCGCGTGGGGATTCGTGAATTTTGAATTTGCGCTCGGCTGCGCGCTGTGGGGCATCGCTGCCGCGTTTGCGCTGCAGGAGCGCAACTGGATCGTGCGGCTGGCGCTGCATAGCGTCGTCATTGCCTGGCTGTTCGTGGCACACCTCTTCGCGCTCGGCATTTACGGCTTCACCATCGGCGTGCACGAGCTGTGGCGCGCCCGCACGCTACGCTCGCCGCTGCGCGAGACGCTCGGCCGCCTGGCCTTGATGGCACTGCCGACGTTTGTGCTGATCGGAATCATGGTCCGCTCCGGTGGGGCGGTCGGCGGCCATGGGACACGATGGTTCTTCGCTTTCAAACCACTCTGGCCGTTTCGCATCTTGAGCGGCTACAGCAGCATTGTCTCGGTTGCCAGCGCCGTGGTGCTGATCTTGCTGATGCACGCGCTCGGACGGCGGGGCGCTTTGCGCTTCAAAAGCTCGGGCGCCTGGCTCGCCGCCGGTTTCGCGCTGCTTTTCCTTGCGATCCCCTCGAGGCCGTTCGACACGGCATTCGCCGATCTGCGGGTGATCGTCGCCGCAGGCCTCGTCATGCCGGCTTTTATCTCGATGTCGTTGCCGAACGCCGCATGGCGACGTCTTGCGCTAGCTGTCGCGGCGGCGATCACGGTTATCAATGTCGGCGTCGTGTTGGGCGTCTGGATATCGTACCGGGGGGATTACGCGGCGGCCGCTGAGTCGTTTCGCCATTTACCGAAGCGCAGCATGGTGCTGGTCGGCTACAGCGGAAACGGCGACCCTACGCGCGACCTGACGGCGCCTCCGATCGATTACGTACCGACGCTCGCGGTTCAATATGCCGACGCGTTCGTGTCGGACCTGTTCATGGAGCCGGGCAAGCAGCCTGTCGTCCCCGCCGCTCCTTGGCGGCGCTTCAGCGTTGCGAATGTCGGTCCTGTACCGATGCCCGTCCTGAAAGCTATTGCGGAACATGGCGCGTCGGAGGACACGCTAAGCTTCATCCGCACCTGGCCGCGGGATTTCGATTATCTCTATCTCGTCGGCCCTCCGATCGCCAATCCGATGCCGGCGCTGCTGGAGGAGGTCTCGACAGCGCGGCGCTTTGTGCTTTACCGGATTCGCAAGCCCGCCGCGTCCGCGCAGTAAAGTGGCCTCCGTCCACAGGGGGACGGAGCACACCTTACGTATTCATCGACTCGAAGAACTCGCTGTTCGTCTTCGTGTTGCGCAGCTTGTCGAGCAGGAAGTCGATGGCGTCCATTGTGCCCATCGGATTGAGGATGCGGCGCAAAACGTACATCTTCTTGAGCACCGCCGGCTCGGTGAGCAGCTCTTCCTTGCGCGTGCCGGAGCGCGTGATGTCGATTGCGGGGAAGGTGCGCTTGTCGGCGACCTTGCGGTCGAGGATGAGCTCGCTGTTGCCGGTTCCCTTGAACTCCTCGAAGATCACCTCGTCCATGCGGCTGCCGGTATCGATCAGGGCGGTGGCGATGATGGTGAGCGAGCCGCCTTCCTCGATGTTGCGCGCGGCGCCGAAGAAGCGTTTCGGCCGCTGCAACGCGTTGGCGTCGACGCCGCCGGTCAGCACCTTGCCGGAGGAAGGAACGACGGTGTTATAGGCGCGGCCGAGGCGCGTGATCGAATCGAGCAGGATCACCACGTCGCGCTGATGCTCGACCAGGCGCTTGGCCTTCTCGATCACCATCTCGGCGACCTGCACGTGGCGCGACGCCGGCTCGTCGAAGGTCGAGGAGACGACCTCGCCTTTCACCGAGCGCTGCATGTCGGTGACTTCTTCCGGGCGCTCGTCGATCAAAAGCACGATCAGGTAGCACTCGGGATG
>DASUKT010000141.1:0-3053 GCA_036278575.1 Pseudolabrys sp.
CGCCGCTCATTGTCGAAGTTGTCGCGCGCGAGGGCTTTACCGCGGTCAATATCGATCAGCAGCATGGTCTGTGGGATACCGCCGCGACAGCGGTCGGCATCGCCGCCATCCGGCAGGGCGGCGCGGCGCCTATCGTGCGCATTCCGCTTGGACAATTCGCCGCAGCGAGCCGCGCGCTCGATTTCGGTGCCGAAGCGATCATTGCGCCGATGATCAATACGGTCGAAGACGCGCGTGCTTTCGTCTCCGCCGCAAAATTTCCGCCGCTCGGTGACCGGAGCTGGGGCCCGCACCGCGCCACCATGCTCGCCGGCATCGCCGATCAAAAGAATTATTTGCGTGAGGCGAACGAACTGACGGTCACCATGGCCATGGTGGAGACGAAAACCGCGATGGCCAACCTCGATGCAATTGCAGCAACGCCCGGCATCGACATGCTGTTTGTTGGCCCGTCGGACCTGTCGATCGGTTTGACCGACGGCACGGTGCTCGACCCGCATTCACACGAAGTTGAAGCCGCGCTCGACAAGATCGTGACTGCCGCGAAAAAGGCGGGCAAGTTTGCCGGTCTCTATTGCGCGAACGCCGAGCGCGCGCTCGCAACCGCGAAACGCGGCTTCCGCTTCCTCGCGGTCGGCAGCGATCTTGCTTTTCTGCGCGCCGGCATTGCCGAGCAGATGAAGGTGCTGAAGAAGTAGCCTGTCATTCCGGGCACGGCCACCGATCTCGGGTTTACCCGAGATCGGCACTTATCAATGCCAAGTCGGCTATAGCCGACTTGGGTGGCCGCGAGCCCGGACTCCATACTCCCGGTCTATGATTATGGATTCCGGGCTCGCTCGCTGCGCTCGCGCCCCGGAATGACGATTAGTTGAGTGCAGTGGCCAAACCATCCACCACTTTCACAACATCCGCCTCGACCGCCGCGGCCGTTACCAGAACAACCCTATAGCCCCGCTGCTCGAGCCAGATGCGCTTGCTGTCGCGTGCCTGCGCTGTGGCCTCATCCTCGTGAGTCGGTGCAAGATCGATCACGCACCGAAGTGGAAACGAAACGAAATCGGCAATGTGTGGACCGATTGGCGTCTGCCGCTTGAAGCCGCGTCCGGCAAAGCGGCGGTCGTTAACCAGCGCTTCCCATAAAATGCGTTCAGCCTCGGTCGGATTCCGCCGCAGAAGTTTGGCGAGCCCGCGTGCTGGCGAGCGCGTGCGCGGCGCATCCGTCGCCTGCTCCGCAATCAGGGAGCGCAGCATCTCCGCTTGAGCGCCGTCGAGCACGCCGCCGCGCGCCGGACCTTTGCGCCCCTGCGCCAGTCCCATGAAAATTCCGTGCAGCGTGCGGATGTCCTGCTCAGTCGGCGTCATGCGGTTGAAGATATTGCGCAGGTTGACGCTCATCGTGCCGCGCTTCTCGTGCGGCCGGTAGAATTCGATGGCGTCGAGCTCACGCTCGAGATCGGCGAAGAACGCATCGAGTTGCTGCTTCGGCGCCGGTGGCGACTTCTCCGGCATCGAAAACGGCAGCGCACCGCTCGTGACAAGCTTGAACCACTCGTAGGCGACGACCACAACGGCTTGCGCGAGATTGAGCGAGGCGAATGCCGGATTCACCGGCAAGGTCAGAATGCGGTCGGCAAGCGCCACCTCGTGATTTTCAAGCCCATTGCGCTCGCGCCCGAACACCAGCGCCACGGTCTCGCCCGCCGCAACGTGCGGCGCCATTTCGGCCGCCGCCTTGTCCGCCCCGATCACCGGCTTGGCCTGGTCGTGATTGCGCGCGGTCGTCGCCACCACAAACGTGCAGTCGCCGATCGCGGCTTCCAGGGTGTCGTAGAGGACGGCGCCATCGAGCACGCGATCCGCGCCCGCCGCCATTATGCGTGCCTTGTCGTTCGGCCAGCCCTGCTGCGGTTTCACCAGCCGTAGCCTCGACAGCCCGAAATTCGCCATCGCGCGCGCGGCCGCGCCGATGTTTTCTCCGAGCTGCGGCTCAACCAGCACCACAACCGGCGCCGGCGTCTCGATCCATCGCTTGGTCTTGTCGGTGCCGGACCCGGGCATCCCGTCCTCCACAAGGGCGGTATAGCGCGGGAGAAAGACTAGGCCAAAGGTGGCTTTTACCGGCGGGATGCGGATGCTATAGGGCGCGAAACCCCGCCAGTCGGATTCCAGTCATGCCAAATCTCGAAATTATGTGGACAAAGGTCGATGAAGCCCCGGCGCTTGCGACCTATTCCCTGCTGCCAATCGTCAAGGCCTTCGTGGGCGCGGCGGGCGTGTCCGTGAAGCTGAAGGACATTTCGCTGGCCGGCCGCATCATCGCCAATTTTCCCGAGAAGCTCACGCCAGCGCAACGGATCAATGACGAACTCACCGAACTCGGCGAGCTCACGTTAAAGCCCGAAGCCAACATCATCAAGCTGCCGAACATCTCCGCGTCGATCCCGCAGCTCAAGGCCGCGATCAAGGAGTTGCAAGGCAAGGGCTACAACGTTCCGGATTATCCGGACAATCCGACGACGGATGCCGAGAAAGAGATCAAATCGCGCTATGCCAAGATATTCGGCAGCGTCGTCAATCCTGTGTTGCGCGAGGGGAATTCTGACCGCCGCGCCGCCGGCGCCGTCAAGCAATACGCCCGCAACAATCCGCACAAGATGGGCGCCTGGAGCAAGGACTCCAAATCGCATGTGGCCTACATGTCGGGCGGCGATTACTACGGTTCGGAAATCTCGACCATCGTTCCGGCGGCGACGAACGTCCGCATTGAGTTGGCCGGCAGCGACGGCGCCGTCACGGTGCTGAAGGCGAAGACGCCGATTCAGGCCGGCGAGATCATCGACGCCGCGGTGATGAGCCGCAAGGCGCTGCGTGATTTCTTTGCGAAGCAAATCGATGAGGCGAAGAAGGATGGCGTGCTGTTCTCGCTGCACGTCAAGGCGACCATGATGAAGATCGCCGATCCCATCATCTTCGGCCACGCCGTTTCCATGTTTTTCGCCGATGTGATCGAGAAGCACGCCGCCACGCTGAAGAAGCTCGGCGTCAATCTC
>DASUKT010000142.1:0-5307 GCA_036278575.1 Pseudolabrys sp.
GTAGCCGCCCGCCGCATAGACCCATGCGGTCTTGTCGGCCTGCCCGTTGTTGTAGCGGTCCGCAAGCAGGCGCCAGAGCGGCACGCCTTCAGCTTTTGAAACCGCATCCCAGATCGCCATGTCGAGCACGCCGACTGCGACAGAGCGCTCGCCGTGGCCGCCCGGCTTTTCATTCTTCATCATCACGTCCCAGCACTTCGCCGGGTCGATGCCGCCGCGCGCGTCCGCGATCTCGTCGGGCTTCGCAGCTTTCAGCCGCGGAATGAAACGCTCGCGCAGCAAGCCCTGCGGTGCATAGCGGCCGTTGGAGTTGAAGCCAAAGCCGACCACCGGCTTGCCGTCCCGCTTCGCGTCAGTGAACACCGCGACCACGCTCGCGGTCATTTGCGAGAAGTCGATGTAGGCATTGCGGATAGAGGAAGAGATGGGGACGACGATGTCGGCAATGCCGGTAATGCGCATAGGCTGCTCAACGATGATTGGAAAAATTTACCGAGGTAATCAGTCAGCATTTCCCGCGCGGTCACGCAACACCGTATTGCCGAAGTGTGACCTACTTCACTTTACCTTGCACGAAGAGCGTTCGACCGTTGACCGGTTGGTTCACAAGAACCTGCACGACGCAATCAGGGGGCGCCGACATGTCGAATCTTTCCGATCCCATACCCATTTCATCGATTCCTTCACTCAACAAAGGCCTGACATCCGCGAGCGAAGCAACCATGGCCGCAATACTGGGCAGGCCGCGCGGGCCATTGACGACCGATTGCCGTAACGATCAAGCGAGCGCGCTCGTTTCACGGCTGATGGAAACGCGCCGGATGACAGGCAACTTCGGTCTCACCGGAATAAAGCCGGCGCTCGATAGCGCAGAGGTCGCTTTGACGCAGGTGAAGAACCTGCATCCCGACCTGATCGAGGAACTGAGGGCAGAAGGCATGCTCTGCGTCAGGCACCGCAAGCCGACCAGCGGAGAGCCGTCGCTTCTCATCAGCAATCATTCCTGGGGAACCGCCGTTGACTTCAGGCTGAACGGCAGCGAGGCGCCCGGCAATACCGGCAGCACCGTGCCACGATGGCTGGCGATCCTGATCCCGTTCTTCAATCAGGCCGGCTGGTACTCCGGCGTCGGCTTCACGGCGCGCGATGCGATGCACTTCGAGGTGGCGGACGAAACGATCCGGCGGTGGCAACACGATGGATTGCTCGGCGCACCGCAGCCCGAGACGCCGATCGTTGTCGCCGAACAGAACGCCGGTGCACGCGCGCCAAGCGCTGAAGACGCAGCCCCGAAAGCGTTGCTGAAACCGTTCACTGAATTCTTCTCGCGCCTGTTCGGAAGCGCCTAGCAAAAAGTCGGCAGTCGTCCACCGATTGCGGTTCCTGACCTCGCCTGATAGGCAGCGCCGATTGGGTGGAGGTTGGATTTGAAACTGCCGACCGGGATCGCCACCGCCGCCGTTGTGCTCGCAATCTTGTCACAACCGGCCGCGGCCGCGCCCGCACTCGACGGCGGCGGCATGAGTTGGCCGTGGGCATTGCCGTTCGCCGGCATTCTGCTCAGCATCGCGGCCGGCTCGCTGCTGTTTCCCGGCTTCTGGCACGCGCACTACGGAAAGATTGCCGCGTTCTGGGCACTGCTTACGCTCTTTCCGCTCGCGCTTGCTTACGGCGGCCATGCCGCACTCGCGGCGTTGGTTCACGTCATGTTGACCGAGTATTTGAGTTTCATTGTGCTGCTTTTTGCGCTCTATGTCGTCGCTGGCGGGATTCTTGTTACAGGAGACTTACGTGCCAGTCCTTGGCTGAACGCGGGCGTACTCGCCTTCGGCACGTTGATCGCAAGCGTCGTCGGCACGACCGGCGCGTCGATGATCCTGGTTCGTCCACTCATTCGCGCCAACGCAAGCCGCACGCGCAACGCGCATGTCGTGGTATTCTTTATCTTTCTCGTGGCCAATATTGGCGGCGCGCTCTCCCCACTCGGCGATCCGCCGCTGTTCGTCGGCTTTTTGCACGGCGTTAGCTTTTTCTGGACAACGTCAAATCTTTTCGCGGAGACGCTCACCGCGGCAGCGCTCGTGCTGACGATTTTCATCGTGCTCGATCTCTGGCTCAGTCGAAAGGAAAAGGCGGCACGCGCGCAACCGGAGCCGGCACCACTGAGGGTTCGCGGTCTCATCAACCTGCCGCTGATCGCACTCATCATCGGCATAATGCTACTTTCAGCCGCCTGGAAGCCCGGCGTCGCGATCTCGGTCTACGGGATCGACATCGGGTTGCAAAATCTGCTGCGCGATGGCTTGCTCATCATCGTTGTGCTGCTTTCGTTGTGGCTGACACCCGCCGAGCATCGGCAAGCGAACGATTTTACGTGGGAGCCGATTGCAGAAGTTGCCAAGCTGTTTGCCAGCATTTTTATCTGCATCATTCCGGTGCTCGCCATGCTTAAGGCCAGGCACAATGGATTGTTTGCAGCGCTCCTCGATCTCGTCACCGCTTCGGACGGAAACCCCGATCCCCTCGCCTATTTTTGGCTGACGGGGCTGCTTTCCGCCGTGCTCGATAACGCGCCGACTTATCTCGTGTTCTTCCAGCTTGCCGGCGGCGATGCCGCCGGGCTGATGGGACCGCTCGCAGGAACACTCGCGGCTATCTCGATGGGTGCCGTGTTCATGGGCGCGCTGACTTATATCGGCAATGCCCCAAACTTCATGGTCTATGCCATCGCGAACGAACGCGGCGTGAAGATGCCGAGCTTCTTCGGCTACATGCTTTGGTCGGGCGCGGTGCTGCTTCCAGTCTTTGCGATTATTACCGCCGTTTTCGTCGGGCGCCTCTGACCTTCGCTCTGCCGCGCTTTGCCGCCGCGGGCTTCGTCGCACGCTTTGCGGACCTCGCTGGTAGCACGGCTATCGCTTCGATCTCGAACAAAGCGCCCGGACGCGCGAGCTGGGAGATCGCTACCGTCGTGCTCGCCGGGGGCGAGGCCTTGCCGAAGGTCGCTTCCCGCACCTCGCGAAAGATCGGCAGATGCGACATGTCCACCAGGTAATTGGTGGTCTTCACCACGTCGTTAACCGTGGCGCCGACGGCGGCAAGCGCCAGCTTGAGGTTTTCGACCGCTTTCGTCGCTTGCGCGCGGAAGTCGCCAGGCTCGCCGACAATCTTGTTATCCGTATCGAGTCCAAGCTGGCCGGCAATAAAAATCACCCGGTTCGGGCCCGTGGCCTCGACCACGCTGGTGTAGCCGGACGGCCTGGCTATCGTATGCGGGTTCAAAAAATGGACGTTCGACGCCATGGCATTCCTCCCCTGTTCGTTTGCCTTTGTCTTGGAGCCTGAAACTGTAGCCTCTCGAACGGCGGTGCGAATAGACGCCTCTTGCGCCGCTCAGCCGATGAGTGACCATAATGTGAACACGGAAGCGGGAGATAGAACGCGCCTTCGGCGCCGCATATTCCGCGCCGATCGGGGGTAAATTCGTCCTGATTCGCCCGTTATCGCGAGATGACAATAATGCGATTAGCGCCATTGAAATTGACGACTGCCGCGCTCGCCGTCGCTCTCGCCGCGCCCGCCGTGGCCGCCACCTGCCACAACACAGGCCACTTCGAGAGCTGGCTTTCCGCCTTCAAAAAAGAAGCGATTGCGCAAGGCATCTCGCCGCAAGTACTGGCGGAGGCCGGACCGTCGCTCACTTTCGATCCGGCAATCGTCAAGCGCGACCGCGGGCAAGGCGTGTTTTCGCAGACGTTTCTGAAATTTTCAGATCGCATGATTGCCGGCGGGCGGATTCCGAACGCGCAGAAGCTCATCAAGAAGCATGCGGCGCTGTTTACCCGCATCGAGAAAACGTATGGCGTGCCGGCGCCGGTGCTGACCGCTTTCTGGGGGCTCGAAAGCGATTTCGGCGCCAACTTCGGCAACTACAAAATTCTGAGCGCGCTCACGACGCTCGCCTATGATTGCCGCCGCCCGGACTTCTTTCGCCAGCAGCTTCTGGACGCGTTGCGCATCATTCAGCGTGGCGACCAGCGCGCCGATGAGATGATCGGCGATTGGGCCGGCGAGTTCGGCGGAATGCAGTTCACGGCATCCGATTATCTCAAGCGCGCGGTCGACTTCGACGGCGATGGCCGGCGCGATCTCATCCATAGCATTCCCGATACGCTTGCCTCAGCCGCAAATTTCCTGGTGAGCCTTGGCTGGCGCCGCGGCGAACCATGGCTCGTCGAGGTGCGCGTGCCGGAGAAAATGCCGTGGGAGGAAGCGGACGTTGCGATCCAGCATCCCGTTTCGCAATGGGAGAAATGGGGCGTGCGCGCAGCACACGGCTCGCTGCCGGACAAGAATCTCGACGCCTCTTTGCTGCTGCCGATGGGCCGCTTCGGCCCTGCCTTCCTCGCCTACCCGAATTTCAAAGCGTTCCTCGGCTGGAACTCCGCAATTGTTTATTCCACGACGGTCGCCTACTACGCGACGCGCATCGCCGGCGCACCCGCGATCTATCGCGGCAGCAGCAAGCTTGCGCCGTTGAGCACACAGCAGGTGCAGGAATTGCAGCGGCTGCTCAATCAGCATGGCTACGATGTCGGTGAAGCCGATGGAAAAATCGGCGCCGCCACGCGTGCGGGAATCAAAAAAGCGCAGCTGAAGGCTGGCCTTCCGGCCGATTCTTACCCGAGCATCGAACTGATCGAAGCGTTGCGCGGAAATTCGGCCGAGCAAGCGGCCGAGGGTCCCGAACAAGGCCCACTCCGCAAGCGAAGATAAAAAGCGGCCCGAGCGGGCCGCTTTTTTATTACGAAGGATGCTCTGCTACTCCGCAGCGAGCCGCACTTCCGGCGCCGCCGCTTTCACGTCGGGCGTGACGTGATCCTCGAACTTGGTGAAGTTTTTCTGGAACATAGCGACGAGCTCGCGCGCGGTTTTGTCGAACTCGGCCTTGTCCTTCCACGTCTTGAACGGATTGAGCAGATGCGGCTCGACGCCGGGCACGGATGTCGGGACCGAGAAGCCGAAATAAGGATCGGTGCGGAAATCCGCATTCTTCAGTGAGCCGTTGAGCGCGGCTGTGAGCAGCGTGCGCGTCGCCTTGATCGGCATGCGGCGGCCGACACCGTATTTGCCGCCGGTCCAGCCGGAGTTGACCAGCCAGCAATCGACCTTGTGCTTCTTGATGTAGTCGCGCAGCAGGTTGGCATAAACCGATGGATGCCGCGGCAGGAACGGCGCGGCAAAACAGGTGGAGAATTCCGGCTGCACGCCAACTAAGCCCTTCTCTGTGCCGGCGACTTTCGCCGT
>DASUKT010000143.1:0-6251 GCA_036278575.1 Pseudolabrys sp.
CGCCACCGTGGCGTTCCAAGCGGCCTGCAATCTCCAGTTCCAACAGCACCGTACGCACGATCGCGGGTGAGGCGCCCGACAAACGGACGAGATCGTCTATTGCGACCGGCGTCGGCCCAAGCAGACCGGTAACGCGGCTGCGTTCGTCATCGTGGGGTTCGGCGTCCGCCGAGCCTTCCACTTCTCGCTCCGGCTCCTGCGCCGCCAAATCGGCCGTCCGGCCCAAAATCGGCTCGAGCACCGTGACCACGTCGGCGGCATCCGTCACCAGCGTTGCGCCTTGCTTCAACAATCCGTTGGTGCCTTCCGCGCGTGGATCGAGCGGCGAGCCGGGCACCGCGAACACTTCACGGCCTTGTTCGCCCGCGAGGCGTGCCGTGATGAGCGAGCCGGAGCGTTTCGCCGCTTCGACAATGACGACGCCGACCGACAGTCCGGAAATAAGCCGGTTGCGGCGCGGAAAGTCGCGCGCCCGCGGCTCCCACCCAAGCGGCATTTCGGAAACCGCAGCGCCTTCCGTCAGGATCGCTTCCAGCAGCGTTTCGTGTTCCGGCGGATAAATCCGATCATGCCCGCCCGCGAGCACAGCAATGGTGCCCGTCGCAACACTGGCACGATGCGCCGCCGCATCGATGCCGCGCGCCAGGCCGGAAACGATGCCGAAATCGGCGGCGCCGAGATCGTGCGCGAGTCGTTCGGCGAATTTCACGCCGACGGCGGAAGCATTGCGTGAACCGACGACCGCGACCAGAGGCCGCGCGAACACATCATACGTACCGCGCACCCCCAGCAACGGCGGCGCGTCGTCGATCATTTGTAGTCGCGTGGGGTAGTCCGGCTCTCCGAGCGCGACCAACTCGACACCGAATGCCCGCGCGGCAGCCAACTCGCGTTCCGCATCTTCGCGCGAATAAACGCGCGCGGGACCGGAAGCGCCGCCGCGGCGCGCGAGCTCCGGCACCGCCTTCAGCGCGGCACGTACCCCTCCATAATGATTGGTAAGAATGTGAAAGGTGCGTGGCCCGACGTTGTCGCTGCGGATCAGGCGCAACCAGTCGATCCGCTGCTCGTCGGTGAGTTTTACGCCTTCGCCCATAAGTGCCCCGCCCAAAACACGCAGGCCAGCATCGCCGATGGCGAGCCGCTCTACAACCTCTGATAGAGGGGAAGGGCCGGGTTGTCGTCAGGCCGCTTTGCCGATCTTGCCTTCGTTGCCGGCAAGCAGCCGGACGATATTGGCGCGGTGCATCGCCCACAGCAGGATGCTGAGCAGCAGAAAAAGACCGGCCAGTTCCGGTCTATGCAATGCCCACAGCGCAATAGGTGTCACCGCGCTCGCGACCAGCGCGGCGAGCGACGAGTAACGCGTCAGCGCCGCGACCGCGATCCATAGCGCGCAGAAAATCAACGCGCACGGCCAAGCCAAAGCAATCAGGAGTCCAATATACGTCGCCACCCCTTTTCCGCCTTTGAAGCCGAGCCACACGGGAAAGAGATGGCCGAGAAATGCGCCCAGTGCCGCGGCGAGCACCGCATCCGAACCGGCGAACCGCGCAGTTATAAGAACGGCCAGCGTTGCCTTGAGGGCGTCGCAGACAAGCGTCGCCGCCGCGAGCCCTTTACGCCCGGTGCGCAGGACATTGGTCGCGCCGATATTACCGGAACCGATGTGGCGAATATCTTCCGTTCCGGCAAGGCGGGTAATGATGAGCCCGAACGGAATCGAGCCGAGCAGATAGCCGAACGCAAAGGCGAGGGCAGAAGCTGCGGCGCTCATGCGTACTCGTACACGGTGCGGCCTGCGACAATCGTGCGCAGGACCCGTCCCTGCATCCGCGCCTCGTCGAACGGCGTGTTCTTGCACTTCGACTTCAATTTCGCCGGATCGAGGACCCACGGCGCTTCGGTGTCGATCACGATTACGTCGGCCGGCGCGCCGCTCCTGAGTGTGCCTCCCGGAAGCCCCAACAATTCGGCCGGTCGCGTGGACATGGCGCGCAGCAAAACTTTGAGGTCGAGTTCGCCGTTATGCACGAGCCGGAGACCGGCAATCAGCATCGTTTCAAGCCCGATAGCCCCCGGCGCCGCTTCCGCAAACGGCAAGCGCTTGGTTTCGACGTCCTGCGGATTGTGATCCGACATCACCACGTCGATCAGACCGCTGCTCAGCGCTTCCACCATGAGCTTGCGATCGTCTTCGGACCGTAACGGCGGCGACATTTTGAGGAACGTGCGATAGGGGCCGATATCGTTTTCATTCAGCGCAAGGTGGTTGATCGAGACTGCGGCGCTGACATTTAGACCATCGTCCTTCGCGCGGCGAAGGACCTCAAGCGACTCCCCGCACGTGATCGAGGCCGCTTGATAATGTCCGTCGGTGAGGGCGACGAGCCGCAGGTCGCGCTCGAGGACGACCGTCTCCGCCGCTTTCGGCACCCCGAGCAGGCCGAGCCGCGCGGCAAATTCGCCCTCGTTCATCACGCCATCGCCGATGAGATTCTTGTCTTCGGTGTGGTGGACGATGAGCGCGCCGAAATCGCGCGCGTAGGTCAGGGCGCGCCGCATCACTTGTGCGTTCTCGACCGTCTTCGCGCCATCGGTGAAGGCGACCGCCCCGGCAGCCTTCAACAAACCGATTTCGGTCATTTCCTCGCCGGCGAGGCCTTTGGTGAGCGCCGCCATCGGGTGCACGTGCACGATCGCCGTATCGCGTGCACGGCGCAGAACGAAATCGACGGTCGCCGGATCGTCGATCGCAGGCGACGTATCGGGCTGACAAATGATGGTGGTGACGCCGCCGGCCGCCGCGGCTTCGCTGGCCGAGGCAAGCGTCTCACGGTGTCCGGCGCCGGGCTCGCCGATGAAAGCGCGCATATCGACGAGGCCGGGCGCAACCAGTTTGCCGCGGCAATCGACGACGTCGGTTCCTTCAGGCACGCCGGCGGCGCCGATGCCCTTCTTTGCCTCGCGGATGACGCCGTCGGCGATCAACAGATCGCCGGTGATGTCGAGATCCCGCGACGGATCGATGATCCGGGCGTTGGCAAGCAGGATCGGACGGCGGTCGGACAGCATTAAATCAACCCTCTGTCATTCCGGACGCCGCGCAAGCGGCGATCCGGAATCCAGAAACAAGCTCGGTGCAATCATCCGGATTCCGGGTTTGCGCCCATGCTGCGTCGAAGACGCGCTTATGAGCGCGCCCCGGAATGACGAGGCATTATGCATTCGGCAGATTCCTCGACAGTGCTTCGAGCACCGCCATGCGTACGGCCACTCCCATCTCGACCTGCTCGCGGATAACCGACTGCGCGCCGTCGGCGACGATGGAATCGATTTCCACGCCGCGGTTCATCGGGCCCGGATGCATGACAAGCGCGCCCGGCTTTGCGTAAGCCAGCTTTTTCTCGTCGAGCCCGAAATAGTGGAAATACTCGGACATCGACGGAACGTATGAACCGTTCATGCGCTCCTTCTGCAGACGCAGCATCATGACGACATCCGCATCGGCCAATCCTTCGCGCATATCGCGGGCGACCTCGACACCGAGACGCTCGATGCCGACCGGAAGCAGCGTCGACGGCGCAACGACGCGCACCCGCGCACCCATGCTGTTGAGCAACAGAATGTTCGAGCGCGCGACGCGCGAGTGGGTGATGTCGCCGCAGATGGCCACCAGCAGCCCTTCGATGCGGTTTCGATTGCGGCGGATGGTGAGCGCATCGAGCAGCGCCTGAGTTGGGTGTTCGTGCGCGCCATCGCCGGCATTGATCACTGAACAATCGAGCTTGCTGGCCAGCAATTCGACCGCGCCCGAGGCGTGATGCCGTACCACAAGAATATCGGGATGCATGGCATTGAGCGTGATCGCGGTGTCGATCAGCGTCTCGCCCTTGCGCATGGCCGACTGGCTGACGGCCATGTTCATCACATCGGCGCCGAGCCTTTTGCCTGCAAGCTCGAATGAGGACTGCGTGCGGGTCGAGGATTCGAAGAAGAGGTTGATTTGCGTGCGGCCGCGCAACGATGTGCGCTTCTTCTCGATCTGGCGGTTGAGGGTGACGAATTCCTCGGCGAGATCGAGCAAGCCTGAAATTTCCGCGCGGGAAAGTCCTTCGATCCCCAACAGATGCCGCCGGTTGAGGACGAATGAGGATTTCGACGCGATGTTCATTAAAGGCACGTCTATAGGCGGAACCTTGCGGCGCGGCAAGAGCCGGAACGGGACGCTCCACATCATCACGGTTAACGGAACCGAGACGACTGTTTGGGGGTTGTTCCGGCAAACGCCTGATTTTTAACGGGCGACCAATCAAATGCCCGCGAGCGGGCGAGAGGAGACGCGCACAATGAAGAAACTCGGAAAGTACACAGCCGCTGCCGTGTTGACGGGAGCGTTGGCAATTGCGGCGGCCACGCCGAGCCAGGCACGCCATGGACGTATTGCGGCGGCGGGCATCGGCTTTGCCGCGGGTGCACTCGTTGGTGCTGCTGCCGCCAATGCGGCTTCTGGCCCGTACTACTATGGCCCCGCCTATTACGGGCCTGCTCCTTATTATGCTGAGCCGTATGCCTACGAACCGGCGCCGGTCTATGCAGAGCCGGCACCTGCGCGCGGCTGTTGGCATGCCACCGACAAAACGCGCGGCTTCGGCTACTACGGCGCGTGCACCAAATGAACTAACGTCCGGAGTGTGCGGCAAGGCCGGTGCGGCCGGCCTTGCGACCATCGACATCTATTGAGCGCGTTTCACGTACCTCACGTGCGCGCGAGAAACGGAAATTTTACACCAAAACATTGTGAACGCGAGTTCCGCGCAGAGGCGGAAACGTGAGCGTTTGCGCGTGTTGTCGTTGTACCGATGCGCGGTATGCACCGCGCCGGTTTGCTGCAAATCGCACGCGCATCCGGACGCAACACCCAGAAGCCGGATGGAACCAAATACGAGTGAAGGAGAGACTCAATGCAGATGAACTTCAAAACGGTGGGGACACGGGCGATCAAGGCCGCCGCGACCGTCGGCGTGGTTGGCACGCTGGCGCTCGCCGCGGCAACGCCGAGCCAGGCGCGTCATGGACGTATCGCGGCAGCGGGCGTGGGCTTCGCGGCTGGCGCGGTGATTGGGGCGGCTGCGGCTAATGCGGCGGCGCCGGCTTATTACGGGCCGGGCTATGGCTCCTACGCCTACGCGCCGGGCTACGATGCCTATGCGTATGCACCTGGACCGGGCGTGTATGGGACGAACCCGTCCAGTTGCGCGACGGAAGGAAACTACGGCCAAACCGATTTCTGGGCGTGCTAATCGGATTTTCTGAACGAACAATGCCGGTATTGAGGGCGGGTCCAATCGGGCCCGCCCTCAACGTTTTGCGGAATGGGCGAGACGATCGAGCGCGCCTTGCAAAATGAAAGCGGCGGCGTGCTGATCGATAACGGCGGCGCGTTTTTTGCGGCTCACATCCGCGGCAATCAGGTCGCGTTCGACCGCAGCAGTCGACAATCGTTCATCCCAAAAGGCAATCGGCAGATCGGTTACTTTCGCGAAATTGCGCGCGAAGGCGCGGGTGGACTGCGCGCGCGGCCCTTCCGATCCGTCCATGTTCACAGGCAGACCCAGCACGAATCCCGCGGCGTTGCGCTCGTTTGCGAGCGCAAGCACGCGTTTGGCGTCGGCCGTAAAATTCTTGCGCGCAATCGTCTCGACGCCGGTCGCGAGCTTGCGCTCGGGATCGCAGGTCGCAACGCCGATCGTTTTGGTGCCGAGATCGAGCCCGATCAGCGAACCGCGTGTGCCGAAATGGTGAGCCGCCTCGATGAGCGGAAGGATGAGTGCGGGCATCAGGGCACACTTCCGGCGGGCAGCGCTGCAACGTGCGCGGCGACTGCGCCCGATGTCGTGAGCCATACGCGGCCGTCCGCGTAAGAGACGATATGCTTGAGCGCGCGCGAGAGATGTTTGAAGCGGTGCGGCCAGCCGACGATATAAGGATGCAAGGCGATGCCCATCACCAGCGGACGCTTGTCGCATTCGGCGCGCATCACGCCGAATGCGTCGACGATCATGTCGGCGAAGTCGCTGCCTTCACGCTTGCGCGCGACGATCTGCGGGATGTCATTGAGCTCCTGCGGGTAGGGGACCGACAGAATGCGCCCCTTGCGCGTCTTCATCCAGACCGGCTGATCGTCATGGCACCAGTCAAGCAGGTAGGTGTAGCCGGCTTCCTGCAGCAGATCGGGCGTGAGCGGAGAC
>DASUKT010000144.1:0-6339 GCA_036278575.1 Pseudolabrys sp.
CCCTCCCTAACCCTCCCCCAACGCAAGTCGGGCCTGCCCAACTTGCGCATAAAAGTGCGAAATCCGGGCTTGCCCGGATTTCGTGGGGGAGGGAACGCGTTTGTGGTGGTGGCAACGTCCTCGAAGCAAGCGAGTGCGCACAAAAATGAAAGCACTGGCCGAGCAGATCAACGATCTCGATGCCGTCGAAACATACGGCCACGTGGTCGGCGTGCGCGGATTGATGGTGGAAGTGGCGGGGCCGGTCTACGCCATGTCGGTCGGCGCGCGGCTCAACATCGAGACGGGCACGGGGGCGCCCATCCCGTGCGAGGTCGTCGGCTTTTCCGACGGCAATGCGCTTGTGATGCCGTTCGCGGCGCTTGACGGTGTGCGGCGCGGCTGCCGCGCGGTGGTCGTTTCCGGCGCCGGCACCATCCGGCCGTCGGAGCGCTGGCTTGGGCGCGTGGTCAACGCCATGGGCGAGCCGATCGACGGCGGCGGGCCGTTGCCGCCCGGACCGGCGCCGTTTGCCCTTCGCGCCGCGCCGCCGCCGGCGCATGCGCGTCGCCGCGTGGGTGAGCCGCTCGATCTCGGCGTACGCGCACTCAATACATTCGTCACCAGCTGCCGCGGGCAACGCATGGGTATTTTCTCGGGCTCGGGCGTCGGCAAGTCGGTGCTGTTGTCGATGCTGGCGCGCAACGTCGCCGCCGATATTTCCGTCATCGGCCTCGTCGGTGAACGCGGCCGCGAGGTGCAGGAGTTCTTGCAAGACGACCTTGGCCCTGCCGGTCTCGCGCGCTCGGTCGTTGTCGTATCGACATCGGACGAGCCGGCGCTGATGCGCCGGCAGGCGGCGTATTTGACGATGGCCATCGCCGAATTCTTCCGGGACGTCGGCAAGGACGTGCTGGTGCTGATGGATTCGGTCACGCGCTTCGCGATGGCGCAGCGCGAGATTGGCCTCTCCGCCGGCGAGCCGCCGACGGCGAAAGGCTATACGCCGACCGTGTTCACGGAGTTGCCGCGGCTGCTCGAGCGGGCGGGGCCGGGGACGGAGCAGGGCACGATCACCGGCATCTTCACGGTGCTGGTCGACGGCGACGACCACAACGAGCCGGTGGCGGATGCCGTGCGCGGCATTCTGGACGGCCATATCGTGATGGAGCGTGCGATTGCCGAGCGCGGGCGTTATCCGGCGATCAACATTCTGAAGTCGATTTCCCGAACCATGCCGCGGGCGGCCGATCCGGCCTACCTGCCGGCCATCACCCGCGCCAAGCAGGTGATGGCGACCTATGCGGATATGGAGGAATTGATCCGCCTTGGCGCCTATCGGCCGGGGTCGAGCGCCGATGTCGACGAGGCCATCGGCCTGCACAAGCCGCTGGAGGCTTTCCTCGCCCAAAGTAAGGAAGAAGCAACCAGTATGGCGGAGGGATATCAACGCCTTGAGCGGATTCTCCAGGGCGTGGAAACCGAAAACTAACGTTATTGGGGCAGCTTTGGCTCTCTTAGGTCCGGTCCGTCTGCCCGGCTACATATCGTATTGGCCGGCGCGGGCGCGATTTCGGGGCTTCTGGGGAGTACCAAGTCGATGAAGTCACGCGAAACGCTCATTCGCCTGAAGAAATTCCAGGTCGATGAGAGGCGGCGCAAGGTCGCCCAGATCGAAGCGATGATCGCCGAGTTCGACCGCATCGCGGCCGAGCTCGACCGCGAGATCAAGACCGAACAGGACCGTGCCGGCATCCACGATCCGGCGCATTTTGCCTATCCGACCTATGCCAAGGCCGCGATCACGCGCCGCGAGAATCTCAAGCGTTCGGCCGACGAGCTGAAGGTCCAGCTCGACGACGCCAAGGCGTTCCTGGGCGAAGCCTTCGAAGAGCTCAAAAAAGTCGAGATGCTGGATGAGCGCGACCAGGCACGCGAGCGTGCCGAGGCCAACGCACGCGAGCAAACCGAGCTCGACCGCATCGGCGCCATGCGCATGCATGTCGGCGCGCGGGCCTGATTTTCTTTCGCGTCTTCCTGTCGTTATTGCGGCTTTTCGCAGGTGCGAAAGCGCGCTGGCATAAGGGTGCGCTGCGCTCGCATTGGCGGCGAACGGGTCGCCGAGATTAGGTCTGCGGCCGTTTAATTGCGCGCGCCGACTGTGAGCCAGTTCACAAGCGGCCCAACTCCGATGCTATATTGACGGGAATTATACGGCGCGTGCCTGAACCCGCGCCAAACATTGCTTTTGCATACGCATATTCTGCTGACCTGCGAGGAGAGCAGCGCATGTTTACAGAACAGGAGATGTCGCAGCTTACCGACGACATCTACGACGCTGCACTCGACCCCCAATGCTGGCCGAGCGTCCTTGGCCGTTTGGCGCAAAGCTTCGACAGCACGTCCGCCCAGCTCTCCGAAGACAACTTCACAATGACGCAAGGCCGATTGATTTCTTTCGGAACCGATCCGTCGTTTGAGAAAGATTATGCTGCGTACTACGCCGCGCGTAACGTGCTGTGGGAAAGAACGATGCGGCGCCCGCTCGACGAAATAACCACCGACCGCATCGTCATGCCAAAAGACGAACTCCGGCAATCGGAGTTCTACAACGATTTCCTGCATCCTCACGATTGTGACGAGTTGCTGATCTCCGTTGTTTGGCCGCAAGCCGATAAGGCAAACATCGTTACGCTTGGACGGCCGGAGAGGCTCGGGGCCTGGCAGCCGGCCGAAATGAAAGCCTTTACTGCGCTGAAACCGCATCTGCAGCGCGCGCTTCAAATCAATGAGCATGTCCGCGGATTAAGTGTCCTGCATGAGTGCGCCGCCGAGGCGCTTGGCAGGCTCGATCAGGGCGTTATTGTGGCAGGAGCCGAGGCGCAGGTTTTGTTTGCGAACGAAACCGCCGAAACATTACTGTCGAAAGCGGATTGTTTGTTTCTTGAGTCGCGCCGGCTGGCGGCGGGGCGTCCGTCGGACACGATGAGCCTGCAACAGTTGATCGCGGACGCAGCGCGAAAACGAATTGGAGGCTCGCTGGTCATCGGCCGTGAGGGCCGGCCGGCCATGGTCGTAACGGTCGCGCCGGTGAAAGCGGAACGAGGCCATCGTATTAGCGTGCAGCCAAGCGCGATTGTTGTCATTCGCGATCTGGAGCGGCCAACAAAACCCTGCTTGGCTGTCTTTGCCCGTCACTTCGGGTTGACGCCGGCGCAAACGGCGCTCGCAGCGGAAATTGTCAAAGGCGATGGCGTCGCTTCTGCAGCCGCGCGTGTGGGAATTTCCTATGCAACGGCGCGCACCCACCTGGTGCAGATCTTTCAGAAGACGCAAACCCGCCGGCAGGCGGAACTTGTTCGACTGATGTCGGCTTGGAATGAGGGTTCATTTATTTCGCCATCTGCGACGACGAACAGCCAATGAGCGTTTGATCGCGATCGCCGATCCGAATTGTTCCGCCGCCGCATTTTGCAAAAAGGCAACGCGTCGCCGCTGCAAAGCGCTAACCAAGTCTGTGAAATGCGCGCGCCGTGATTCCTCTACCAAAGATGTACTCCGAAAATTTTTGAGGCGTTAAGCCGTTTGGTTGACGCGCTTTCTTCGTCTTCCCGCTAGCCTGATGACACGGCGCACGTTGCGTTTGCCGAAGTTGCTTACTGCGCGTCGCCGGCGGCTACACAACAGCGGAGCGAAAATGAAACGCCAGTTCGAGCGGCTATTGCGTTCTCGCGCGCGGAAACTGCATTCGGCAGTCCTGCTGCCGCGATGGATGCGCGACGCCGTTGAGAGCTTATTGTGGGTGGCTATTTTGGCAACCGGGGCCATTGCGGTCGATTTCGTTCAGCGGGCCTCGGCTGCACAAAGCAGGCTCGAACTGCGTCTTGCGCAGGAGGCGACCTTCAAAGACAGCGAGCGGTGCCGGCGACAAGGATTCCCCGCCGGCACGCATGAACATCTTCTCTGCATGATGGATACGAATGCAAATCGGGAAGAGAAATTCGCGCTATTTGGCTTTTCCATGGAGTTGCCGTGATGACCGTACATCGAACCGAGCGGAACGATCGGCAAATGGAGCGAACCGGTTGGCGGCTGCTTCCGCGTCCTAACCACATTCAGGCATTTGCGCGCACGTGGAAGGGCGAGGCCGAAATTCTCACGCAATGGGTCTTGATTATCGGACTTTTTGCCGCCGTGATTGGCGTCGAAAAAAACTTTGCCTATTCTCCTGCGAACTGCTGGGTCAACTCGGCCGCTCCATTTGCGAACGCCGACTGGAGTGTGCGCATGACCGTCAAGCACGGCATGACATGCCCTGTTTGGGTAAAGACCGGAGCTGCGGCCATCGACGAACTTAAAATTGTCTCTCCGCCCCAGAAGGGGACCGTCGTTCTGCGCGGCCGAACCGGCGTCACCTATCATCCCGACGGCGCTGTCCATGGTGAGGATTTTTTTGCCTTCGAGCTGCGCGGAAAATCACACACACACGCGATCGACAGCATCGTCAAGGTCGCCGTGATGGTGGAGTAGGCGCGCGAGAAGGCGTATTCCTGCGGTACGACGCGAAGCCATACCCCGCACCCCCCGATTGTCGCTTCGGCGCAAAAGCGCCATCATTATCCGCGCGAGGAGGCGACAACTATACAACGATAAGGGGGAAAACATGCAGGTCCGAAAGCTTGTGCTGCTGTCGCTTGGAGCCGCCACGCTGGCGGCGGCCGGCGTCAAATCGGTTTCCGCGGCGCCATTCCTGATCGTCGGCAACGACGAAAAGGTCCTGTGGGACGACCAGGGCAAGGCGGTTTTGCACCCGGCCGGTAACGATACGGTTGTCATTCTCGATCTTGCCGACCCGGAAAATCCGAAAACCATCGCGAAGCTGCCGCTGAAAAATTCGGTGATCGGTCCGCCGACCAATGTGGGGATCGATCCGACCAACTCGATCGCGCTGGTGGCGGATTCGATCAATGTCACCAAGACGGACGATGGCAAACTCAAAAATTCGCCCGACGATAAGGTCTATGTCATCGACATGAAGGCGAATCCACCCAAGCTCGCCAACACGATCACCGTCGGCAAGCAGCCCTCCGGCTTATGCTTCAACAAGAGCGGCAGCATGGCGCTGGTCACCAACCGGGCTGACAAGACCGTGAGCGTGCTGTCGATCAAGGGCACCGACGTCACGGCGGGTGACACAATCGGTCTTGGCGGTGTCGCGACGAGTTGCGCTTTCACGCCGGACGGCAAGCATGCACTGGTGACCAAATTCAACGAGGGCAAGGTTTCGGTGCTCGACGTGAACGGCGACAAAGTCACCTACAGCAAGCTCGATCTGCCGACCGGCCCATGGCCGTACAACGTCGCGGTTTCGCCGACCGGTATTGCGCTCACGTCCGACAATGGAGACGCCGGCTCATCCGACGGCAGTGTCGATACCACAAGCGTCATCGATCTCGACGCCAAGCCGATGCGCATTATCGACCGTGTCGTGGTCGGCGACGGACCCGAAGGGCTTGCGATCTCGCCGAAGGGCAATATCGCGGTGTCGGTGATCCTTGCCGGCTCCAACAACAAGGCGGCCTACTTCTATCATCGCAACGGCCACCTGGCAGTATTGCGCATCAAGGGCAAGAAGGTGCGTAAAATCGACGACGTCGAAGTTGGCGGACTGCCGGAAGGCGCTGCGTTCACGCCGGATGGCAAATATCTTTATGTCGGCAACTATCTCGATTCCGATCTGTCGATCCTGCGCGTGAGACGGGGCAGGATCACGCCGGTCAAGCGCTTCAAACTACCCGGCCACCCGGCGTCCGTGCGGATGAGCGAGAAGTAACGGTCGCAAGGTGCGCAATGCGAACCGGGGCCCTGCGGCGGCCCCGGTTTTCCGTCATCCTGAGGTGCGCGGCGAAGCCGCGCCTCGAAGAATGACGGGCAACACGTCGCGGGCTGTCACCCTTCGAGGCCCGCATGGAACTTGTCATCGGGCCGCGCTTCGCGCGGACCCGTTGGCGCGGGCGCCTCAGGGTGACGGACAGAGGTCAGAACGCGGCGGCCAGATCGCGCGCGCCTGCCGCCTGCGCGCCGTGTTGCATTGTCGCCTCCATTTCGGCGACCAGATTGGCGACGACTTTCGTGCGCCGCGCGACCGGATTGCGGTAGTAGCCTTCGGGCTGGAAGAAATTCGAGGTCGGCACGCGCTGACGCATGGATGGCGGCATTGAGACCATGTCGAAGCCGTTGCCGTCGCCGGTGAGATTCATCAATTCAAGCTCGGCTGCGGAAAGCGTCGTCTTGTAGCCTTTGGCGCGCGCAAAGCGCACTGAATCGAGCAGCTTCTCGACCTGCAACAGCGGGCCGATA
>DASUKT010000145.1:0-7736 GCA_036278575.1 Pseudolabrys sp.
TGCCGATTGTTAACGAGATCGTCGACCACGGCCGGATCGGCGAGCGTCGAGACGTCGCCAAGATTGCCGGATTCATCCTCGGCGATCTTGCGCAGGATGCGGCGCATGATCTTGCCTGAGCGCGTCTTCGGCAGGCCCGGCGCGAACTGGATGAGATCGGGTGAGGCAATCGGGCCGATCTCCTTGCGCACCCATTGCACGAGTTCCTCGCGCAGGTCCTCGCTCGGCTTTTCCCCGGCCATCAATGTGACATAGGCGTAAATACCTTGCCCCTTGATGTCATGCGGATAGCCGACGACGGCCGCCTCCGACACCTTCTCATGCGCGACCAGCGCGCTTTCCACTTCGGCGGTGCCGAGGCGGTGGCCGGCGACGTTGATCACGTCATCGACGCGGCCGGTGATCCAGTAATAGCCGTCCTCGTCGCGGCGACAGCCATCGCCGGTGAAGTACTTGCCCTTGTAGGTCGAGAAATAGGTTTGCTCGAAACGGCTGTGGTCGCCGTAGACCGAGCGCATCTGGCCCGGCCAGGAATCGACGATGCACAGGTTCCCGCTTCCGGCGCCTGCAAGCGGCTTGCCGTCGGCATCGACGATCTCCGGCTTGATGCCGAAGAATGGCCGCGTCGCCGAGCCGGGCTTGAGCTTGGTCGCGCCCGGCAGCGGCGTAATCATGATGCCGCCGGTTTCCGTCTGCCACCACGTATCGACAATGGGGCAGCGGCCGTCGCCGACGACGCGGTGATACCACTCCCACGCCTCCGGATTGATCGGCTCGCCGACCGAGCCGAGCAGACGCAGCGATTTGCGCGACGTCTTTTTCACCGGCCCTTCGCCGCCCTGCATCAGTGCGCGAATGGCGGTCGGCGCGGTGTAGATGATGCTGACATTGTGCTTGTCGCACACTTCCCAGAAGCGCGAGGTGGTCGGGTAATTGGGCACACCTTCGAACATGATGCTGATGGCGCCGTTCGCGAGCGGTCCATACACGACGTAGCTGTGTCCGGTGACCCAGCCGACGTCGGCGGTGCACCAGTAGACGTCGCCATCGTGATAGTCGAACACGTATTGGTGCGTGATCGCCGTATAGAGCAGGTAACCGCCGGTGGTGTGCAGCACGCCCTTCGGCTTTCCGGTCGAGCCTGACGTATAGAGAATGAACAACGGATCCTCGGCGCTCATCTCTTCGCACGGGCAGTCCGCCGACACGTTCTTGGCGAGATCGTCGTAATAGACATCGCGGCCGGCCTGCATGTTCACGCTCGCACCCGTGCGCTTGACGACGATGATGCTGCGTACGCCGGCCGCCTTCCTGCAGGCGGCATCCACGTTGTCTTTCAGCGGGATTTTCTTCCCGCCGCGAATGCCTTCGTCGGCGGTAATGATGACATCCGATTTGCAGTCCTCGACGCGGCCGGCAATCGAGTCCGGGGAGAAGCCGCCGAAAATGACGGAGTGAATGGCGCCGATGCGCGCGCAGGCGAGGATGGCATAAGCCGCCTCCAGAACCATCGGCATGTAGATCGTGACGCGGTCGCCCTTCTTGACGCCCTGCTTCTTCAGCACGTTGGCAAACTTGCACACTTCGGCATGCAGCTGCCGGTAGGTGATCTTCCTGTCGTCCCTCGGATCGTCGCCTTCCCAGATCAATGCGACTTGATCGCCGCGCTTCTCGAGATGACGGTCGACGCAGTTAAAGCAGGCGTTGATTTTGCCGTCCTCGAACCATTTGATGGAGATATTGCCGGGCGCGTAGGAGGTGTTCTTCACCTTGGTGAAGGGCTTCGACCAGGTGAGGCGTTTGGCCTGCTCGCCCCAGAACCGGTCGGGATCCTTGATCGAGGCTGCGTACATTTCCTTGTACTTGGCGTCATCGACCAGCGCGCGCTTCTGCCAATCGGCGGGAACATCATAAATTTTATCGGACATCGCATTTCCTCCCCGCCCACTTTAATGCCGCAGGCGTTCTTCGTGTCGCCGCCCATTATGCAACCGCCCTTGCCAAAGCGACAAGGCGCGGAATGCCCCACTTTAGTGGGACTTATCGCCCCCAGGCGCCGAGGATCGCGCCCATGATGAGCATGGCGCCGAGCCAGGCGGCGCTGTCGATCACCGTGAGCATCGGCTTGCGGTTCGAAAAAGCATTATTGGCGGCGATGGTCGTGAGCACAAAGCCGAACCAGCAGAATGCAGCCGAGATAATGCCGGCAGACACCGTGAACATATTGAGATGGAAGAGGATGCCGTAAAGCACCCAGGCCATGATGATCTCGCCGATGAAAACGAGAATGAAGGGCGCCGCTTTTGCCGCGCCGGATTTGCCGGCCTGCTGCGCCTTGCATTGCTCGGGCGTCAGCCCTTGTGCGGCCATCCACGGCTTGCTCAGCGCCGTGTAGTAGATGCCGCCGAAAATCCAGGCGGCGGCTGCGGCGATGAGGATGGGGAGGAGGTGGACGTTGGTGAAAGTCATAAGCACTCCGTCAGTAGTGTCATGCCCCGCGCAAGCGAGGCATCCAGTAAACATTGGTACCGCGGTTAGTAAATGTGCTCAGCCGAGCGTGGGATTACTGGACCGCCCGCTTCGCGGACGATGACAGCAAGTGTCACAGCCCGCCCATCTTGCAGATCAGCTTCCATGCCGCATCGCTCACCGGCTGCACCGACAGGCGGCCGTATTTGACCAGCGCCATTTCTTTCAATTTCGGTTCGGCCTTGATCGCGGCGAGCGTCACCGGCTTCGGCAGCGGCTTGTCCGCGCCGGTCTGCACGGCGACCCACGGTTCATCCTTTGCCGCGCTTGGATCGTGAAACGCGTCCCGGATCACTTCGCCGATGCCGACGATCTGCTTCTCATCGCCGGTGTGATAGAAGAAAAACTTCTCGCCCTTCTTCATGTCCTTGAGATGCTTGCGCGCCGTGAAATTGCGCACGCCGCTCCACGGCTCGCCTTTGGCGCCGCGCTTGACCTGATCGTCCCAGGAAAATTCCTCCGGCTCGGTCTTCATCAGCCAGTAGGCCATGAGTTTTCCTCCGCGTCTCTATCCCTCTCCCGTATGCGGGAGAGGGTGGCGAGCGCCGTAGGCGCGAGACGGGTGAGGGCGTTTTCAGCAAGCGCCCTCACCCGACTTTCTCGCTACGCTCGAAAGTCGACCTCTCCCGTAAACGGGAGAGGTGAAGAAAAACTACTCCGCTTTTATCGGCCGCGTAAGCAATGACTCGATTGCTTCGTCGACAGTCATCTTGCCGGCAAGCACCGCTGCGACCGCCGAGCAGATCGGCATGTCGATATTGCGCGCGCGCGCCATCTCAAGAAGCACCGGAGCCGTGAATGCGCCCTCAGCGAGCTTTCCGGGGCTCGCTGCATCCGGTTTTTCGCCTTTCCCGAGCGCGGCGCCGAAAGAATAGTTGCGCGATTGCGGGGTCGAACAGGTCAGAATGAGGTCGCCAAGGCCCGAGAGTCCGGTAAGCGTTTCCGGACGCGCGCCATAGGCCTGGCCGAAACGCGCGAGCTCGGCAAAGCCACGCGTCGTCAATGCCGCCGAAGCGCTCGCGCCAAGCCCACGGCCGGCGACGATGCCGCAAGCAATGGCAAGAACGTTCTTGGTGGCGCCGCCGATCTCAACGCCGCGCACGTCGGTCGAATGGTAGGGCCGGAAGCTTGACGAACCGATGGCTTGCGCCAGCGCGGCGGCAAGCTCCGCATCGCTTGCTGCAATCGTGACGGCCGTCGGCAAGCCACGCGCCACGTCGGCGGCAAAGCTCGGCCCGGACAGGATCGCCGGCACGACATTTGGCGCGCACTCGCGCACGACTTCCGTGACGAATTTATGCGTCCCTGCTTCAATGCCTTTGGCGCAGATGGTGACGGGCGTCCCTGCGGGAGCAACGGACGCCAGCGACTTTGCGACCGGCCGCACCGCCTGCGTTGGCACCACCAGCAGGATCGCATCGGATTTGGTGGTGGCCGCGAGATTGCGGGTGATGGCGATTCCTTCGTCGAGGTGAACGCCGGGAAGGAAGCTGCTCTCGCGCTTCTGCTCAAGGGACGATGCGTTGGCCGGATCGTTCTCCCACAGCATCACCTCCCGACCGGCGCGCGCGCAGGTTTGCGCCAGCGCCGTTCCCCAGGCGCCGCCGCCAAGGACCGCGATCTTGTCGATGCTCATGCAAAGACTTTCTCCCTCCCCCGCTTGCGGGGGAGGGTTGGGGAGGGGGTGCTGTTACCGACGCCCCCTCCCGGCGAGCTTTGCTCGCCGACCTCCCCCGTAAACGGGGGAGGTGAAGAGGGGATGCGGCTTTGCTTATCCATAATCATTCGGTCACTCCGTCGTCGATGCGCGCACGCTGGCTACTTCTTCCAATGGCCAGCGGGCGCGGGGCGCGATATCGAGAGGGTCCGTCAATCCGGCGGCAAGGCGCTCGGCGCCGGCCCATGCGATCATCGCGCCATTGTCGGTACACAATTCGACTGGCGGCGCCACCAGAACGGTACCGGCTTCGAGCGCAACATGGTGCAAGATTTTCCGAATGGCTTGATTTGCCGCAACGCCGCCGGCGGCGACCAGCGCCGTCGGTGCGCCGTAGCGCGAGCGAAAGAGTTTCAAGCCGGCATGCAGCCGGTCGAGTACAACATCGACGACGGCTTGCTGGAAGGAAGCGCACAAATCGGCGACGTCTTCATCCGATAGCGGTGCAATTTTTTCGGCTTCCAGACGCAAGGCGGTCTTCAATCCCGATAACGAGAAATCGGCCTCCTTGCGTCCTTGCATGGGACGCGGCAATGCAAACCGCGCCGGGTTTCCTTTTGCGGCTTCTTTCTCCACCTGCGGTCCGCCCGGATATCCGAGGCCGAGCAACTTGGCCGTCTTGTCGAACGCCTCGCCGATGGCGTCGTCCATCGTTGTGCCGAGCCGCATGTAGTTGCCGACGCCAAGGACCGCGACAATCTGCGTGTGACCGCCCGAGGCAAGAAAGAGGCAATAGGGAAAAGGCGTGGCGTCGGTCAGCCGTGCGGTGAGCGCGTGCGCTTCCAGGTGATTGACGGCGATCAGCGGTTTTCGGCCAACCAGCGCGATGGCCTTGGCGGTGGTCAGGCCCACAATAACGCCACCGATGAGGCCGGGCCCGGCGGCAGCGGCAATGCCGTCGATATCCCCATAGCCGAGCTCCGCCTGTGTCATGGCCTTGTCGATGATGAGATCGAGCGCTTCGACATGGGCGCGCGCGGCGATTTCAGGAACGACGCCGCCGAATGCCGCATGCTCGTCGATTTGGCTGAGCACGACGTTGGACAGGATTTCGCCCCGGCCCTCGGCGTCGCGTTCCACGACAGCGGCTGCCGTCTCGTCGCAGGTCGTCTCGATTCCGAGTACAACCATTCACTTCCCCCAGTCCGACGCCCTCTTTATATCATTCGGGCGGATCGAGTTCCGGCCTACCATCACGAGGTTATATGGTGCAATCCTCCACGATCGCAGCGTTCTTGCGCCTTGGCACGCGCGGCAGCCCGCTCGCGCTGGCGCAAGCTGGCGAAGTACGCGCTCGGCTTGCAGCGGCGCTGGGGCGCGATCCGGCGGAGATCGAGATCAAGGTCATCCGCACCTCCGGCGATGTCATTCAGGATCGGCCGCTTACGGAGGAGGGCGGCAAAGGCCTTTTCACCAAGGAAATCGAGGAGGCGCTCCTTGCCGGCGCGATCGACCTTGCGGTGCACTCGGCGAAGGATTTGCCCACGGTCTTGCCGGACGGACTGATGCTTGCTGCCTGCCTGGAGCGCGAAGATCCGCGCGATGTTTTCATCAGCCGTAAAGCAAAAACCCTCGGGGCATTGCCGCCCGGCGCTACCCTCGGCACTGCTTCCTTGCGCCGGCAGGCGATTGCCAAGCGCGCGCGCGCCGATCTGAACGTCGTACCGTTGCGGGGCAACGTGGAAACGCGGCTGCGCAAACTCGATGATACAACGATGAGTGCAACGATCCTGGCGCTCGCCGGATTGAAGCGGCTCGGCATCGCCGATCGCGCGACCACGATCATGAGCGTGGAAGAATTCCTGCCGGCCGTGGGTCAGGGAGCAATCGCGCTCGAGACGCGCGAAAACGACGAGCGGACCCGCGCCGCCATCGCCGTGGTCGATCATGCCGATACGTCAGTCGCAATCGCGGCCGAGCGCGCCTTTCTCGCCGAGCTCGACGGCTCGTGCAAAACGCCGATTGCGGGGCATGCCACTATTTCCGGCGCGACGATCCGGTTCCGCGGATTGATCGCCAAGCCGGACGGGAGTGCGGCGCACGACATCGCCGGGACGGGCGCGCGCGGCGATGCGGTTCGAATTGGCGCGGACGCTGGCCGCGAACTTAAGGCGCGCGGCGGCCCCGGGTTTTTCGAGTAGGCGATGCGGATCGTTGTCACGCGCCCGCAGCCGGACGGCGATCGTACCGCCGCTGCGTTGCGCGAGCGCGGACACGATGTGCTACTCGCGCCGCTGATGCGTGTCGAAGCAATCGAAGCCGATCTTTCCGGAGAATTTGCCGCCGTCATCATTACGAGTGGCAACGCGCCACGCGCCGTCGCCGGGCGCCGGGAAATTGCGGCGCTCAAACACCTGCCGCTTTTCGCCGTTGGCCAGCGAAGCGCTGCCGCGGCGCGAGAGTATGGCTTCGATAAACTCACCCCGGCCGATGGCGATGCGCGAGCACTTGTGCGCCTGATCGCCGCACGCTGTGCGACCGTCGCCGCGCCCTTGCTCTATTTGGCGGGAGAAGATCGTGCCGCCGACATTGAAGGCGAGCTTGCGCAGAAGGGAATCACCGTGAAGACGAAGGCCGTCTATCGCGCCGTCACGATGCCATTTCCGCCTGTGCTTGGAGAGGCGCTGGGTGCGGGCAATGTCGATGCCGTCCTGCATTTTTCCGCCCGCAGCGCCGAGAACTACCTCCGAGGCGCCAAAGCCGCGGGATTGCTCACGGCGGCACTTGCGCCGCACCATTTTTGCCTGTCAGCGCCTGTCGCTGCGCACTTCGCGGCGGCAGGAGCCGCTAAAATCGTGACGGCGTCGAAGCCGGACGAGGCTGCATTGCTTGCGCTTCTCGAGCGGGCACAAGCTTGACGTTGCCGCATTGTCATCAAGTACGTTATGCCCGTTTGGGATGGCCGAATCGTCGGAGACATGCGCATGGCAGATGAGCCGACAGCGCCGGGAACGGCCGAAGGCGCAGGGCGCCGAAAGCGGCCTGCTCCAACGATCGACCTTACCGCCACCGAAGTGAAATCCGAATCGGACGCTCAGGCGCAGGCCGGGCAATCCTCCGGCGCTGCAGATTCATCATCCGCTGCCGACCCGAATACCGAATTCCAAACGAATACTGGAGAGAATCGCGCGCGCACCACCGGCGTTGCGTGGGCGATGCTGGCGTCCGGATTTGCCGGCGGCGCCGTCGTCGCGGCCGTGCTGGTGGCGCTGTGGTTTGCGGACGCATTGCCCGTGCGCACCTCTCCCGCCGCCGGATTGAATGCGCGTGTGACGCAACTGGAAGCGCAGCTTCATAAGCTCTCCGCCGCTCCGGATGGAAGCAACGACAAGGCCGTCGGCGATCTGTCGCAGCGTATCGGCAAAATCGAAAGTGCGCTCGCGAAGCAGCCGGCCGAAAATCCAACGATGGATGCACGATTAACGGCGGTGGAGAATTCGCTCAAATCTCTCGGTGTGGCGCTGACAGCGTTGACGCATCGCAGCGACGA
>DASUKT010000146.1:0-2872 GCA_036278575.1 Pseudolabrys sp.
ACCATCGCGGCCGCCGTCATCGTGGCGCCGGGGCGCTTGCGCAGCCACATTCCTGCAAGCGCGGGCACGGCGATCGCGGCATAGACGACCGCCAAAATCCGCCAGTCCTCCGCGCCGAGCAGCGGGCTCGACAGCGCCATCGCAGCGACTGGCACGACAATCGCGAGCCCGGGAAGGCGCAGCATGCGCCCGGCGAACAGCGCGCTCGCCGCCACCGGCAGGAAGCCCGGCGCATGCGGCAGCAGCCGCGCGACGGCATCGAATGCGATCAGGAACGCGACCAGCGCGAAGTCGGTCCAAAGGGGTGAGGCGGCGCGGCTTTTGTCGGTCATCATTGACGGCAATTCCTTGCGGTTCGGAAAGTTCAGAGTAGCACGGGCGGGGCGCCGATTCTACGAGGCCTTCGGCTCGCGGTTTTCCGCCCATTCCGCGATGATGGCGGCGAGCGCGTCGAGCCCGTCCGTGAGCGCGGCGGGCCCAGGCTGAAGGATCAATGTCGATTTCACCTCGCGCAGGAAGCCGTTGGCGACCGCCGGGATTGCGGCAAAGCCCGGCCGCGCGGCGACCTTCGCCGGCACAAATTTCTTCCCGCACCACGAGCCGATAATGATGTCCGGCCGCGCGGCGATTACCTTGTCCGCCGAGATGATGCGCTCCCTGGCGTTCTTGCGCGCCGCAATGTCGGGAAACACCTCGATGCCGCCGGCGGCCTCGATCAGTTCGGAAACCCAGCCGATGCCCGAGATCATCGGCTCATCCCATTCCTCGAAATAAACGCGCGGCCGGTGCGGCAAGCGCAACGCGCGCTCGTGCACGGCATCGACCCGCGCCGCGAGCGATTGCGCCAGCGTATCCGCTTTTTCTGGCGCGCCGACCAGCGCACCAAGGGTGCGGATCATGTCGAGGATGCCGGCGACGTCGCGCTGATTGAACGCGTGCACGGCGACGTTGGCGCGGATCAGGTCGGCGACGATGTCGGCCTGCAAATCGGAGAACGTGAGCACGAGATCGGGCTTGAGCGCGAGGATTTTCGGCACGTCGGCGGAAATGAAGGCGGACACGCGCCGCTTCTCGCGCCGCACCTGCGGCGGCCGCACCGCATAGCCCGACACGCCGACGATGCGCTTGTCCTCGCCGAGGAGATAGAGCGTCTCCACGGTCTCTTCGGTCAGGCAGACGATGCGCGATGGAGGGAACATGAGTGGAGTGTATACCGCTTGTGTCAGGGGCGCAGCGCGACTTCAGTTTTGTCATTCCCATAAGCGCGTTTACGCGCGTCTTCGACGCGCTATGGGCCGCGAACCCGGAATCCATAACCCCAGCGTTTCGGAATATGGATTCCGGGCCCGCTCGCCCGTCGGGCCGCGCTCCGCGCGGACCCGTTGGCTCGCGTCCCGGAATGACAGCTAGGAAACCAACTCCACGCTCCCATTTTCCACTACACGCCCGCCTTCGAGCCGCACCACGCGCGTGGCGATGCGCTTCACCTCCACCGCGTCGTGGCTGACGTAGATCATCGGCACGCGCGCTTCGTCGCGCAGGCGCTCGAAATAGGGGAGAATTTCCTGCTTGCGCTCGGCGTCGAGCGAGGCGAGCGGCTCGTCGAGCAGCAGCAAACGCGGCTTGGTCAGCAGCGCGCGGCCGACGGCGATGCGCTGGCGCTCGCCGCCGGATAATTTGCCCGGCCGGCGATCGAGCAGCGCGCCGATATCGAGCAATTCGACAATATGCGCAAAGGCCGCTTCGTCGCGCGCAAGAGCCGACATCCAACGGCCGTAATCGAGGTTGTGCCGCACCGACAGATGTGGAAACAGCCGGCCTTCCTGGAACACGTAGCCGATGCGTCGTCGCCACGCCGGCACATCGATGCGCGTTTTGCTGTCGAACAACGTGTCGCCGTCAAGCGCGACGCGTCCGCGATCCGGCTCGATCAGCCCGGCGATCATGTTGACGATGGAAGTCTTGCCTGCACCGGAGCGGCCGAACAACACAGTTGCGCCCGACTCGCTTGCGAATTTCGCGTTTAGCGAGAAGTCTCCCAGTCGCTTTTCGACGTCGACCGAAAGCATCTTACGCCCCGTGCAGCCGGGCCGCGGCGCGGCGCGAAAAAAATTCAGAGGCCATCAGCGCGGCGAACGAAATCGCGACCGCGACAATCACGATATGCAGCGCGGCGGCATCGCCGCCCGGCACCTGCGTCAGCGTGTAAATCGCCGCCGAGATCGTCTGTGTTTCGCCGGGGATGTTCGATACGAATGTGATGGTCGCGCCGAATTCACCCAGCGCGCGCGCGAAGGCGAGCATCATGCCGGCGATGATGCCGGGCAACGCCAGCGGCAGCGTTACCGTGAAGAATGTCCAGCTTCGGTTGGCGCCGAGTGTCGAGGCGGCCTGTTCGAGTCGCGTGTCGATCGCCTCGATCGACAGCCGGATCGCGCGCACCATCAGCGGAAACGCCATGATCCCGCAAGCAAGCGCCGCGCCGGTCCAGCGGAAGGCGAACACGATGCCGAGATGATCGGCGAGAAAGGCGCCGACCGGCGCCTTGCGGCCGAGCGTGATGAGCAGCAGATAGCCGGTCACCACCGGCGGCAGGACGAGTGGCAGATGCACCAGTGCGTCGAGCAGCGCCTTGCCCCAGAAAACCTTGCGCGCCAGCACGAACGCGATTGCGATGCCGAACGGCAGGGAAACGGCCGTCGCCACCGTTGCAATCCGCAGCGACAGCAGGACGGCCGTCCAGTCCTGGGCGGTGAGGTTGAACATCAAAACGTGTGTCCCGGGCGCAGCGCAGGAGCGGACGACGCCACATGCGTTCTCCCTCCGCCGCTTGCGGGGGAGGGTTGAGGAGAGGGTCCGTTCTTGCGCTGCG
>DASUKT010000147.1:0-2904 GCA_036278575.1 Pseudolabrys sp.
TCAAGCTGTCCGGTCGCACGCTGGAAGCGCAGGTTGAACTGCTCCTTCTTGAGCTTGAGCACTTCATCGTCCAGTTGATCGAGCGTCAGCTGACGGACATCGGCGGCTTTCATGGGCGTCACTCCGCGATGCGTTCGATGAAACGGGTTTTGACCGGAAGCTTGGCGGCGGCAAGCGCGAGCGCCTCGCGCGCGATGGCGAGCGAAATGCCGTCCACTTCGAACAGGATGCGGCCGGGCTTCACGCGCACGACCCAGAGCTCCGGGTTGCCCTTACCCTTGCCCATGCGCACTTCGATCGGCTTCTTCGACACGGGCACATCCGGGAACACCCGAATCCACACGCGGCCGGAACGCTTCATAAAACGCGTGAGCGCGCGGCGCGCGGCTTCGATTTGCCGGGCGGTGACACGCTCCGGCTCGAGTGCCTTAAGGCCGTATTGGCCGAAGGCGAGCGTTGCGCCGCTCGTGGCGACGCCATGAATGCGGCCCTTGTGAGCCTTGCGAAACTTGGTACGGATCGGTTGCAGCATGACTTAACTCTTCATTCTCCGATCAGGCGGCGTCGCGTCGCGGACGGCCGGCATCGCCGTCGGCAAGCTTCTTGTCCTGCGCCATCGGATCGTGTTCGAGGATTTCGCCCTTGAAGATCCAGACCTTCACGCCGCAGGTGCCGTAGGTGGTGAAAGCGGTGGCGACGCCGTAGTCGACGTCGGCGCGCAACGTGTGCAGCGGCACGCGGCCTTCGCGATACCACTCCATGCGCGCGATTTCGGCGCCGCCGAGCCGGCCCGAGCAGTTGATGCGGATGCCCTCGGCGCCGAGACGCATCGCCGACTGCACGGCGCGCTTCATGGCGCGGCGGAACGCAACGCGGCGCTCGAGCTGCTGCGCAATCGATTCGGCGACGAGTTGTGCGTCGAGCTCGGGCTTGCGGATTTCGACGATATTGATGACGACATCGCTGTCGGTCATCTTCGCCACGGCTCGGCGTAGCTTCTCGATATCGGCGCCCTTCTTGCCGATCACGACGCCCGGCCGCGCCGAATGAATCGTCACGCGGCACTTCTTGTGCGGGCGCTCGATCACGATATGCGAGACCGCCGCCTGCTTGAGCTGCTTCATCAGCTCTTTGCGAATCTTGATGTCTTCGAGCAGGAGCGCGCCGTATTCGCTCTTGCCTGCATACCAGCGCGAATCCCAGGTGCGGTTGATGCCGACCCGAAGCCCGATTGGATTGACTTTCTGACCCATCGTCTACTCCTCAGGCTTTCGCCGCTGCTTTCGCCTCGACCTCACGCACGACGATCGTGAGATGCGAGAAAGGTTTGAAAATTCCGGCGCTACGGCCGCGGCCACGCGCCGCGAACCGCTTGATGACCAGCGCCTTGCCGACATGCGCCTCGGCGACGACGAGTTCGTCGACGTCGAGGTCGTGATTGTTCTCGGCATTGGCGATGGCCGACTCCAGGCACTTGCGCACGTCCTTGGCGATCCGCTTGCGCGAAAATTCGAGATCGGCGAGCGCGCTCGCGACCTTCTTGCCGCGGATCATCTGCGCCACAAGGTTGAGCTTCTGCGGCGAAATTCGCAGCATCCGGCTCACCGCCTTGGCCTCGTTATCCGAGAGGCTCCGCTCGCGTGCGCGTTTACCCATGTCTCAACTCTTCTTTCTTAGCTCGCCGCCGGCGCCGCAGGAGCGGCAGCCGGAGCCGCCGGCGCGCCCGGCGCCCCGCCCGTGCGTTTTGCCTTGCGGTCGGAAGAGTGCCCGTAGAACATCCGTGTCGGCGCGAACTCGCCGAACTTGTGGCCGACCATTTCCTCGGTAACGATCACCGGGATGTGTTTCTGCCCGTTGTAGACGCCGAAGTTCAATCCGACGAACTGCGGCAGGATGGTCGAGCGGCGGCTCCAGATCCTGATCATCTCGTGGCGGCCGGACGAACGCGCGGCCTCCGCCTTCTTGAGCAGATAACCGTCGACGAACGGACCCTTCCATACCGAACGCGTCATTTGCCTGTTCCTACTTCTGTTTCTTGCGCGCGTGGCGGCTGGCGACGATGAACTTCGCAGTCCGCTTGTTCTTGCGCGTCTTCTTGCCTTTGGTCGGGAAACCCCATGGCGTCGTCCATTGCTTGCCGCCGTTGGTGCGGCCGCCGTGCGGGTGATCGACCGGGTTCATGGTGATGCCGCGGTTGTGCGGACGGCGCCCCAGCCAACGCTGGCGGCCGGCCTTGCCGATCGTCGTATTCATGTTGTCGGGATTGGAGACTGCGCCGATCGTCGCCATGCAACGCCCGTTGACCAGGCGCTGCTCGCCCGAATTCAGGCGCAGGATGACGTAAGCGCCATCACGGCCGACGATTTGGGCATAGCTTCCGGCCGAGCGTGCGACCTGGCCGCCCTTGCCGATCTTGAGCTCGATGTTGTGCACGATCGTGCCGACCGGAATGTTGGCAATCGGCATCGCGTTGCCCGGCTTCACGTCGGCGTTCTCGGCAGCGACGACCGTGTCGCCGGGCGCAAGCCGCTGCGGCGCCAGAATGTAGGCAAGCTCGCCATCCTGATACTTGATCAGCGCGATGAACCCGGTGCGGTTCGGATCGTATTCCAGCCGCTCGACCGTCGCAGGCACATCCTTCTTCGCGCGCTTGAAATCGACTTTGCGATAGGCCTGCTTGTGGCCGCCGCCGCGGAAACGGACGGTCGGGCGGCCATTGTTGTTGCGGCCGCCGGTCGAGTTCTTGCCTTCGGTGAGAGTCTTGACCGGGTCGCCCTTGTAGAGGGCGGAACGGTTGACGATCACCAGGTGGCGCTGGCTCGGCGTCGTCGGATTGTAAGTCTTCAATGCCATGGCCGCGTTCCCTTACAATCCCGTCGTCACGTCGATGGTGTGGCCCTCTTC
>DASUKT010000148.1:0-2905 GCA_036278575.1 Pseudolabrys sp.
TATCGCGCGCCGGTTGCCGATATCGCCTTCGCGCTTCGATATGGCGCGGGGCTGGACGATGCGCTCTCCGAAGGCCTTTACGGCGATCTCGATGCCGAAACCATCGGCGCCGTGCTCGAGGAAGCCGGCCGTTTCGCCAGCGACGTGATCGCACCGCTCAACCGTACGGGAGATAAATTCGGCACGCCGTTCAAGGATGGCGTGGTGACCACTCCGCCCGGCTGGAAAGAGGCTTACGCCGCTTGGGCGGCGGCTGGGTGGAACGGTCTCATTGCGCCCAGCGAATGGGGCGGGCAAGGCCTGCCGCATGCCGTCAACGCAGCCTGCGTCGAGATGTGGAACTCGGCGTCGATGGCATTCGGCATTGGGCCGGTGCTGACGATGGCGGCAATCGATGCGATCGATGCATACGGCGCAGACGAACTCAAACAAAAATACCTGCGCAAGCTGGTGACCGGCGAGTGGATGGGCACCATGCAGCTCACCGAGCCGCAAGCCGGCTCCGACGTCGGCGCGCTACGCACCAAGGCCGAGCGCGTCGGGGACGGCACCTACCGCATCACCGGCCAGAAAATTTTCATCACCTCCGGCGAGCACGACCTGACCGACAACATCATCCACTTCGTGCTCGCGCGGCTGCCGGATGCACCGGCGGGAACGAAGGGAATTTCGCTTTTTCTCGTTCCAAAATTCCTGCTCAAGGACGACGGATCGCCCGGCGCGCGCAACGACCTGCGCGCGCATTCGGTCGAGCATAAGCTCGGCATACATGCTTCGCCGACGTGCACGATGGTTTACGGCGACAACGGCGGCGCCACCGGCTTTCTCGTCGGCGAAGAAAACAAGGGCATGGCTGCGATGTTCACGATGATGAACCGCGCGCGCCTTGCCGTTGGATTGCAGGGCGTCGCCATTGCCGAAACGGCGACGCAACAGGCGATGGCTTACGCGCAGGAGCGCAAGCAAGGCGCCGGCGGCGCCATCGTCCACTATCCAGACGTCAAGCGCATGTTGCTTACCATGCGCGCGCTCACCCGCGCCGCTCGCGCGATCTGCTACACGACGGCGGTCGCCATCGATCGCTCGCACCGCGCCAAAACCGAAGCCGAGCGCAACGCGGCGCATGAACGCGCGTCCCTGCTCACGCCGGTTGCCAAAGCGTTTTCGACGGACATAGGCGTCGAGGTTTCCTCGTTGGGCGTGCAGGTGCACGGCGGCATGGGCTATATCGAGGAAACCGGCGCAGCACAGCACTATCGCGATGCACGCATTGCCGCGATTTACGAAGGCACCAATGGCATTCAGGCCATCGATCTCGTCACACGTAAAATTACGCTCGAAGGGGGCGCAACAGCCGCGAGCTACATCGTGGAATTGCGGCGCGCGATTGAGGGTGTCCGCGCCAGCAACAATACCGCCTTTGGCGAAACCGCCGCACGGCTCGGCGAGGCCATCGACAGCCTCGATCGTGCGACCAAATGGCTGCTGACGCAAAAGTCGGCCGATGCCGTTCTGGCCGGCGCAACGCCCTATCTGCGGCTGTTCGCCAACGCGGCCGGCGGCTGCATGCTGGCGGAGGAGGCGCTGGCGGCTTCGCGCATCGGCAACGGCGATGCCGGACGTACCGCGCTCGCCCGCTATTTTGCCGAAAATCTCGCCGTTCAATTTTCGGGCCTTGAACGCGCCGTCGTCCAAGGCGCCGACAGCATCAAGGACGCCGACGCGGCGCTGGCCTCCTGACGGAATTCCCGCGATTTTGCGGTAGCAAGCTAACACTGTCTTATGCAGCTGAGTTAGCGGTGTAGGGTTGAATTATGTCGCTCAAAGGCAAGACGCTTTTTATCACCGGCGCCTCGCGCGGCATCGGTCTTGCAATCGCGCTGAAAGCAGCGGCCGACGGCGCGAACATCGCCATTGCTGCCAAAACGGTCGAGCCGCACCCCAAGCTCGAAGGCACGATTTACACCGCCGCCGAGCAGATCGCCAAAGCGGGTGGGCAGGCGCTTCCGTTTGCCGTCGACATTCGCGATGAAACCGCAGTCAGGGAAGCGATCGATCGAACCGCGCAGACCTTCGGCGGCATCGATATCGTGGTCAACAACGCCAGCGCAATTCAACCCACGAAAGTCGCCGAAACCGATATGCGCCGCTACGACCTCATGCAACAGGTCAACGCGCGCGGAACTTTTATGGTTTCGAAATACGCTCTTTCCCATCTCGATCGCGCCGAAAATCCGCACATCCTGATGCTGTCGCCGCCGCTCGACATCAAAGAGAAATGGTTCGCGCCGCACACGGCCTACACGATGGCCAAGTTCGGCATGAGCATGGCGGCGCTCGGCCTGGCCGGCGAATTGAAAGGCAAGGTCGCGGTGAACGCGCTGTGGCCGCGCACGACGATTGCGACGGCGGCGATCAAGAATCTGCTCGGCGGTGACGCGGTGATGCGCCGCTCGCGCAAGCCGGATATCCTCGCTGAGGCTGCGTGCCGCATCTTCGAGAAACCTGCTCGCCAATTCACCGGCAATTTTCTGATCGACGACACATTCCTCGCCGCAGAAGGCGTCACTGATTTTGACCGGTACCGCGTAGACCCGAGCCAGCCATTGCAACAGGACTTCTTCGTGCCTGATGACATGCCGCCGCCGAAAGGCGTGAGCCTTGGCCCGAAGCAATAAGCGCTTCCGCCGGGCTGGATGAGCGTTTAAGTGTAGTGAATGTCCACGCTCCTCATTCATCATTCCGCCTGCCTCAACCACATTACGCCTGCCGGCCACCCTGAGCGCCCCGACCGCATCCGTGCAATCGAGCAGGCGCTTGCCGACGAGAAGTTCCAGCCGCTCGTGCGCGTCCAGGCGCCGATGGCGCAGCTGGAAAGCGTCGCGCTTTGCCATCCGATGGAATA
>DASUKT010000149.1:0-3217 GCA_036278575.1 Pseudolabrys sp.
GCGATGCCCAGGATCCACGTCGAGACGGCGGACCGTCCCTCGAATTTTCCGGCGTTGCGCCAGACGTCGAAGAACACCTCGCTGATCAAATCCTCCGCCGTCGCTTCGTTACGCACGAGCCGCAACATGAACCGGTAAACCTTCACCCGATGCCGTGCGAACAGCACTTGCATGGCGATCCGGTCGCCCGCGGCGATTCTTCCGATCAGTACGTCGTCCGAAGTCGTTTGCATCGGCAGGCCGTCCGGCTCGTAGATGGGTCGCGGGCAGCGGCGGTCAGGTTCAAACCCGGCGGCGAAAATTTCCGGGGCTCAGGTCATGCTTCGGCGGCATCAGGTTGCCTGTTGCACGCGCGCACGGCAAGCGACCGCGGTCACACTTCATTTCCGGTTCAGAAGCGGCGGTTTTCCGGGCTTTTCGCCAACGGCAAGATTTTGGCCGGCGCTGGTGAACCTTTTCCCGGCTGCCCGCGACTGACGGGCAGGATGTGGCAGGCACATCCCTTGAACCAGGAGAGACCACCATGTTCCGCAAGCTCATTCTCGCCCTCGGCGCCACCACCGCGATCGCAGCCGCGGCGCTTTCGCCCACCGCCGCTTCCGCCCATATCCACGGCGGTCATGGCTGGCACGGCCATCATGGCTACCACTGGGGCCGCGGCTTCCGCGTCGGCTTCTATGGACCCGCCTACTTTGGCCCGGACTGCTACGTCGTGAAGCAGGTCGTCGATACGCCAGTCGGTCCGCGTCTGCGCCCCGTGACGGTGTGCGACTGATCGATCCGATGCCTCCCTTGATCGCCTCGGCTTCATGCACGAAGCCGAGGCTTTCAATTTTAACAATCGGCTCATTTTCTCTCCCAAAGCGCGTTCCGTTTGCTAGGCTCGCCGCCAACAAGCGTCCGCGTTCTGTGCATGCGGCGGCAAAGGGGAGGATCGGAATGACCAAACGAATTGCGAGCTTGCTTGCGGGGGCGCTGACATTGGCTTTGGCCGGTCAGGCTATGGCTGCAGCGCCAAAGCCTGAGCCGGTGACGCCGCAGTTGATCGAGGCGGCCAAGAAAGAAGGCAAGGTCGTCTACTACACCGCGATCGATCTCAAGGTCGTGCAAGGACTTGCCAAGAAATTCGAACAGAAATATCCGGGCATTACCGTCGACGTCGAGCGCAGCGGCAGCGAGCGGCTGTTCCAGCGAGTCTCGCAGGAGCGCGCCAGCCATATCTATGCAGTCGACGTGCTGGACGGATCCGACGAGGCGATGTTCGTCACCTGGAAGAAGCAGGGCGTCCTCGCGCCGTTCCTTCCCGCCGAACTCACCAAATGGCCCGCCGATCAACGCGATCCGGACGGCACCTATGCCAGCGTCCGCTTCACGCTAATGCCGATCGCCTACAACACCAAACTGGTGAAGGCGGAGGACGCGCCGAAAAGCTTCGCCGATCTGCTACTGCCGAAATGGACCGGCAAAATCGTCAAGGCGCACCCGAGCTACAGCGGCGGCATCGTGACCTCGACGTTCCAGACCGTGCATACGATCGGCTGGGGCTATTTCGAGAAGCTCGGCAAGCAAAAAGTATTGCAAGTGCAGTCGGCGACGGAGCCGCCGAAGAAACTGGCGCTCGGCGAGCGCGCGGTTTCGGCGGATGGACTGGAATACGTCCATATCCTGCTCAAGGAAAAAGGCGCGCCCATCGCGATCGTCTATCCGGCCGAAGGAACACCCTTCATTCCGGGCTGTGACGCGATCGCGACGCATGCGCCGCATCCGAACGCGGCCAAGCTCTTCATGAGCTTCATGGTTTCGCAGGAGACGCAGCAATATCTGTCCGATGCAGCCGGACTGCGCTCGTTTCATCCCGGCGTGAAGCTGAAGGCGGGCCGCACGCCGCTGTCGTCGATCAAGCTGATGAAGTCCGATGCAGACGAGCAGGAAAAAGAAACTGCGGAGATCAAAAAGAAGTATTCCGAGTATTTCGGCATTTAATTAGCATGGTCTCTCGACGTTATGCCCGGCACTCGGGTCCGGCCTTTGGCCGGCCCGAGCACAAGCCTTGTGCCGGGCATCCACGTCTTGCTTGCATCTCAAGCCGTGGATGGCCGGGACAAGCCCGGCCATGACAGAAACGGCAAGGGTCATGCTCGACGGATTCACGCGTACTGACATCAAGACAACCGGCGCCCGCATTGTCACGGTCAAAGGCGGAGAGGGGCCGCCGCTGCTGCTGATGCACGGCAATCCCTTCACGCATCTGTCGTGGCTCAAGATCGCGCCGACGCTGGCGCGCGAATTCACGGTCGTGTGCACCGATCTGCGCGGCTATGGCGACAGCGAAAAGCCGCCGGGCGGCGAAGATCACTCCGGCTATTCCTTCCGCGCCATGGCGCAGGACCAGGTCGAGGTGATGGAGGCGCTCGGTTACGACAAATTCTATGCAGCCGGCCATGATCGCGGCGGGCGTGTGCTGCACCGCATGTGTCTCGACCATCCGGAGAAGGTGAAGCGCGCGGCGATCCTCGACATCATTCCGCAGCATCACCTGCTCAACAACATGACCAAAGAGTGGGGGCGCTTCTCCTGGCATTGGTTGTTCAACATCCAGCCGGAGCCTTTGCCTGAGAAGATGATGGGCGCCGATCCCGACTGGTTCATCGAGCGCAAGCTCGCCAAGACCAAGCAGGGGTTGAGCTTCTTAGACAAGGATGCGCTCGAGGAATACAAGTGCTGCTTCCGCAACCCGGAAACCATCCACGCCGTCTGCGAGGACTATCGCGCGACATTCGGCGTCGATCTCGACATGGACACGAAAGATTTCGAGGCGGGGCGCAAAATCGAATGCCCCGTGCTGCTGCTGTGGGGCGCGACCGGCGGCGTCGGATGCAATTCGCGCCCAAGCCCGGCCGAAATCTGGCAGCGTTATGCGGCCAATATCGTGGACGCCAGGGCGCTGCCATGCGGGCATTATCTTTCCGAGGAAGCGCCGAAGGAAACAACAGCGGCCTTACGTGAGTTCTTCGCGGCATAGTGCTTGACTCCGCGCGCGGCGGACAGAACTGTTGCGGGTCTTGTGGAGTCCTACGGGCGATGGCTCTTGCTGAAACTGATGGCGCGTTCACGGTTGTCGCCGACAACGCGAGCAAGCTGTTTCTCGACGGCGCCGTCGTCGCCTTCCAGCAACTATCGCTCGCGATCCGCAAGCAGGAAATCATCTGCATCGTGG
>DASUKT010000150.1:0-3117 GCA_036278575.1 Pseudolabrys sp.
CGACGGAGCCCTGATTTGGCCGGCGGACTATTCGCCGCCGGCTGGCTGTCCTGGCGATGGCGGCTGATCTTCGGGTTTCACGTCGCCTGACGAGCGTTGGGCTTGGCCTTTGTCCGCCGGCTGCGTTTCACCGCGCTCCGAATCGACGAAGCCATCGTTCGATCGCTTGTACTCGCCGTGAGGTCCATGTTGCGGACGCTTTCGCGATTTCTCGGCCGCTTTCGCCATTGTTTTCCTCGCTTGTTCTTACAAGGAAACGGCTGATTCACCGGCGAGGTTCCACCGTGCACAACCGGTTTACGAGTAGCCCAGCGACGGCAGCGTGAAATAGAGCACCAGGCCGAACGCGGTTATGCCGAGCGAAACGGCGGCGATCGGCAGGATGATCTGCGTTGCAGCCTCGCGGCCGGACAGCGGACCGGTCCAGGTTTGAAACTCGCCGTGCGTCCAGTTTTGAAATGTGCGCTGCTGACCGGGTAGCGGACGTGCGCCCGTCGATTTCCGCCACGTGAGCCAGATGAAAAACGGTATTGCGACAACAATGATGAAGAAGCCCGTGATGGCCGCAATCGTCAGCAGCATGTAGGGGCCTCTGTCAAACAGAACCCATACCGACAGCACGAACCACAACGCCAAGCCTGCAATGCCTTTGTAGACGAGCGGATGCAGTCCTTGCGCAACTCGGTGATGGGCTTGTGTGGGTTCGTTGGTCATGGCGCTCTCCACGTCACGTGTTTCAGGGAGAAGCGGCCAAGCCGGCTGCCGCCTAAAAGGCGCGGTCAGACTCAGTCGTTGTTACCAATGAAGTGGCTATGGAACCGCGCGCTCGCGATGCGGTTCGATGCCGCATTCGTGTGCTTTCGCAAAGAAAAAGAAAGAGCCTCACTGACACCTGCGGCACACCCAAGTCGGATGTTTAACCGACGCGCCGGGATGATGGAACTTTGGAGGCTGATGGTGGGACCCGTTGTTCGCGTTTCCGTATTGCGATGCAAGCCGGAGCAATTCCAGGAATTCAAACAGATGATGGCCGCGTCACTCTCCGTCCTCGACGGCGGAATCAAAAAGACGCGCGGCCTCATCCATTACTACGCCGGGGAAGACGAGGCCGTTTCGTCTTTGACGAATGTCAGCATCTGGGAAACGCTGGCGGACGCCAAGCAAATGGATACATTCAAACCGATGCTGGATTTAGGTGTCGAATTTGCGCGGAAGGGAGCGACTTTTGAACGCCCGATTATGAATTACGCGACGCTCTGGCAGCTCGATGGAACGAAGACTTAGGCAAACCCCAAGTTCGATACGACGCACGAAAGGTCGCCGTCGTCCAACGGACGATGGCGATGCGGCCAGACCGGCATCGCCGACTGGGAATCAGGCCGCCGAAAAAATTGGTGCGGTCAAGAGGACTCGAACCTCCACGGGTTGCCCCGCTAGCACCTCAAGCTAGTGCGTCTACCAATTCCGCCATGACCGCATGGGAAGGACGAAAGCCCTGAAAAGCCAAGCTTATCGTCCCGACGACGGCGGACCATGTAACAAATAGGGTCTTGAGGGACAAGCCCGCTTCCGCGAGCGAAGCGCATTCAGCGCATGTCCGGCGGACGCGGCAAAAGCTCGGCGACTTCGACAGCAATGCGGTTGCCGTTGACGACCACCGTGCCCTTCGCCACCGGCAGGTTGTTGGCCAAAATTCTGACCGGGTCGTCCTCGGTGGCGTCGAGCTCGATGATGGCGCCGCGGCCGAGCCGCAGCACCTGGTGGACGGGCATGTCAGCCGTGCCAAGCACCACTGTGATATCAAGCGAGACCTTGTCGATCGTGGCCACGTTTTCTACGTCCCTGCCGTTCCGCGCTATTGCGGGCGGCTTTCAGGTCACCATGGTATGGTTAGCAAGTGGTTAACGCGCGCAACGATTTGAGCTTTGGGCTTTTTGCGCCGGCAGGCTCGGCCCCTGTCGCGTGGCAGATCGGCGCCGCGCCGGAGGCCTACGAATCCGCGGTGGCGGCGATGGAGACACGAGCCGCAGCAATTGCAGCCGGTTCGGCTCCGGAACTGGTCTGGCTGCTGGAGCACCCATCTCTTTATACCTCAGGCACGAGCGCAAAAGCCGGCGAACTGATCGAGGCGCGCTTTCCCATTCACCAGACCGGCCGCGGCGGACAGATGACGTATCACGGTCCTGGCCAGCGCGTTGCCTACGTCATGCTCGATCTCCGGCAACGTGGCCCCGATGTCCGCCGTTTCGTCGCCACGTTGGAAGAATGGATCATCCGCACGCTTTCGACATTCAATGTGCGCGGCGAGCGGCGCGAGAACCGTGTCGGCGTCTGGGTGCGACGGCCGGACAAAGGCGACGGCCGCGAGGACAAGATCGCCGCCATCGGCATCCGCATCCGGCATTGGGTGACGCTGCACGGCATCGCGCTCAATGTCGAACCCGATCTCGCGCATTTTTCGGGAATCGTGCCCTGCGGCGTCAGCGAGCCGCGTTACGGCGTCACCAGCCTTGCCGATCTCGGTCTCACCGCGACAATGGAAGATGTCGACATCGCTTTGCGGCGGGAGTTCGAGGGATTGTTCGGGCCAACGGAAAATCAAACCGTCGGCAGCACCGAAAACAGCTCACCCGAGCGGCGCAAGCACATGTCGGCGTCTGCCCCGTCCCGTTGATCGATCCTTTCCACGTGGGCAAGACGTGGGCCCACGCGGCATATCTCGACCATTTCCGCGAGCACGCTCGGTACGGCGGAGAACACCCCTTCGACGGAGCCGTCGGCGCGATTGCGCACCCAGCCTTCGATCCCGCGCTTGAGCGCTTCGTGTTCGACGAAAGCGCGATAACCGACGCCCTGCACGCGCCCGTGCACGATGACGTGGCGGATGCTGCGACTTTCCCCGCTCACGCAACGTCTCCGATGTCGACCGGACGCGCGCCGGCGAAGCCGGAGACCGCCCAACGTTCGACCGAGTTGATGTAGTGCGCAGGAAACTTCCAGGCACGCGCCGAAGCGGCAATCGTCTCGATGTAACCGGGCTTCGGACGGCCAATTTCGCGCCGGCGCAGCAGGTAGATCATGGCCGGAACAGTGCGCGCTCCGTGGCGCACCGCGAGC
>DASUKT010000151.1:0-14780 GCA_036278575.1 Pseudolabrys sp.
CATGGATTGCGGCGTCTACGCTGAGGTTACGACCGGAGGCGAAATTGCCATCGGAGACACCCTTTCAGAGGGTGCCACCCAGGCATGACTTTGTTGCGAAGCCGCCGCACACCCCTTTTCGATAGCAGTGTGCGGCGCTCATCTTTCCCGGTTAGTTCGGCACCACGTAGGCAAAAATACTTCCGCGCGGGAAAGCTGCCTCAACCACCTTGTGATTGTAATTGCCGGAAATGATGATCGGATTCCCGTGCGGATCTATGCCGGTTACGATCCCGACATGACCACCGCCACCGCGACGCGCCATCACAGCAATTGCGCCGACTTGCGGCCCCGATACCCGGCGCCCGTAATGCGCATAGGCCTTGGCGGCGACACCTCCGCCGCGATGGCCGGTATGACGGAGGACCATGTCCATGAAGGCGCCGCACCAGACGCTTCTCCAGCCGGTCGGATTGGTTCCGAGATAACGCCGAGCTTCAACGATCAACGGATCAAAGCTGGCGGACGCATAAGTATCGGCGGCTTCCGACGTAATCGTCTGCCCGGCGGCTTGATGCCGGCTCCGCTTGCTCATGCGCGCGTGAACGGCGGCATGTGGTTGGTCGAGAAAAGGAAAGCGGTCGTCATGAATGACGGAAGCCGTAGCTACCTGAGAACGAGCCGCCGCGGCCTTTGTGTGATGGCGATGATGATGCGCCGATTTGGCGAATGCAGCGCTGCTTAGCGCCAGAGTAATAACGGTACACAACACGAGCGCCGCAGGTTTTTGTTTTACGCACATAAGACTATCCCCGTACACCTTAGCAATACTTCACGGAACTAATAGCATTCGAGCGAGGCAATCAACCCCGGGTCCGCTCGATCTCGGCAGATCGATTGATGCCGGCCGGGCTTTGCTGGTGTCGATTGGGGGAGCCGTATACAGTAATCTGGCAATTTACGGTATCTAAACCAGTCTATACTGGTGGGTGTTTCAGTGATTCATTTTAACATTTAACTATACAGAATTGCGGGCTAAAACAATGGTTTAGCCAAAGAATAGCCGGCCGAGAGCACTGCCACGCCGCGAGTATGCTTAATCGGCAGGTGTTCAGCGTCCGGCGGCTGGGCAGAAAGGCAGCCTGCTCACCGAACCGGGTTGCGGCTGTCGCATCGCCTTTCCCGGTGACCGATAATGCTTTCTTTGATTTCAGGCTCCCGCCCACCTAACAATATCACGCATGTCGAAACCTACAGACGCCCCTTCCCTGGCCGATCTGCGCAAGGAGATCGACCGTATCGACGAAGCGATGCACAACCTGCTGATGGAGCGCGGCGAGATCATCGATCGCCTGATTTCCGTCAAGCGCAGCCAGGAATCCGGCTCGGCGTTTCGTCCGGCGCGTGAGGCCGAGATGATGCGACGGCTCGTCAGGCGCCACAAAGGCGTGCTGCCGCTCGACACCGCCGAGAGCATCTGGCGGGTCATCATCTCCACCTTCACCTTCGTACAGGCACCGTTTTCAGTTCACGCCGACCTCTCGGCTGGCGACGCGCTGATGCGCGATTCCGCCCGATTTCACTTTGGCTTCACGGTGCCCTTTGTGCCGCACATGGGGGCAGCAGGCGTGGTCGCCGCAGTGTCGGACTCGAAAGGCGATCTCGGGCTCGTGCCCGCCATTGCCGTCGCCGGCGCAGGCGCCTGGTGGAGCGCGCTTGAATTCGACAGCGCGCCGAAAATCATCGCGCGCCTGCCGTTCGTCGAGCGTGCCGATCATCCGGCCGCATTGCCGGTTTTTGTCCTGTCACGGGTGGCGGCCGACGCCATGGTTGCCGAGGCCGAAGTCTGGAGCGTGCGCGTATCCGGCTGGGGCGCCAAGGCCGCGCAGACGCTTTCGGCCGTGGCTGAATTCATTGCGGTACCGGACCGCGCCTTTGACGGCGCTGCCTTGCTCGTAACGGTGCCGCAGGGCGCCAACTTCGAGACGATCGCAAGCGCTTTGGTTAAGGCTGGCGCTACGGTCCGCTCGTCGGCCCTCGTCGGCAGCCACGCGACCCGCTATACGGTTGCGGCCGAGAGCGGCAAATAACGCCTTTGGCCTGCAGATCGCAGGCCCCTCCAGTAATCACCAGCGATTGCGATTACTGGATGCGCGCTGGCCTGCATCTCGCGGGCGAGCGCGGCGTGAGAGACCCCGGTTTGAGGAACGGCGAATGACACCTGAAAGGCCGCAAACGCGCCCCGGCGTGCTCGCGATCAACGCTTACGTGCCCGGCCGCAGTGCGGCGCCGGGCGCCGCGAGGGTATTCAAGCTTTCCTCCAACGAAACGCCTCTGGGGCCGAGCGCGAAGGCAATCGAAGCCTACCGTGCGGCCGCAGCAAGCCTGCACGAGTACCCGGACGGCTCCGCATCCGAATTGCGCGAGGCGATCGGCAGCGCGTTCGGCCTCGATCCTGCACGCATCATCTGCGGCGCAGGATCGGACGACCTGCTCAACCTGATCGCGCGCGCCTATCTCGCGGATGGCGATGAAGCGATCCACACGACGCACGGCTTTCTCGTCTACCCGATCGCGACACTCGGGACCGGCGCAAAGCCTGTTGCCGCGCCCGAGAAGAATTTTACCGCGGACGTCGAGGCCATCCTGGGAGCGGTGACGAGCAGGACGAAAGTCGTCTTCCTCGCCAATCCGAATAACCCAACCGGGACCTACGTCCCGTTCGATGAAGTGAAACGATTGCAGCGCTCGCTGCCCGCGCATGTCTTGCTTGTGCTCGACGCAGCCTATGCCGAATACGTCCGCCGCAACGATTATGAATCGGGCATCGAGCTGGTGGCGACTACCGACAACACCGTGATGACCCGCACCTTCTCGAAAATTCACGGACTTGCGGCATTGCGGCTCGGCTGGATGTACGGGCCGGCACACGTGGTGGACGCGATCAACCGGATCCGCGGTCCCTTCAATGTCAACGGCTCGGCGATCGCAGCCGGTATCGCCGCCGTCAGGGACACGGTGCATGTCGAACGCTCACGTGAGCACAACACGCGGTGGCTCGCGTGGCTGACGGAGGAAATCGGCAAGCTCGGCCTGGCTGTGACGCCCAGCGCCGCCAACTTCGTGCTGATCCATTTTCCGGACACAAAGGGCCGCACAGCGAAAGATGCCGACGCTTTTCTTATCAAACGCGGGCTTATCCTGCGCCAGGTCGGCGCTTACAAGCTGCCCAATGCGTTGCGCATGACGGTCGGCACCGAGGAAGCCAACAAGCTGGTGGTCAAAGCGCTCGGCGAATTCCTGGAGAAAGCGGCGTGAGCGCAAAAACGCCTCTCTTCAACCGGCTGGCCCTGATTGGCGTCGGTCTGATCGGCTCGTCCATTGCGCGCGCTGCGCGTCTGCAAAATGCAGCCGGCTCGATTGTGGCGACCGCACGCTCGGCCGCCACGCGCCGGCGCGTCGCCGAACTCGGCATTGCCGATCAGGTGGTTGAGACGAATGCCGTCGCTGTCGAAGGCGCCGACCTCGTCATCCTTTGCATTCCTGTCGGCGCTTGTGGCGCCGTCGCCAAAGAAATCGCTCCCCACCTCAAGCAAGATGCCGTCGTATCAGACGTCGGCTCCGTCAAAGGCTCGATTGTCCGTGACATGGGTCCGCATCTGCCAAAAGGCGTGCAGTTCGTGCCCGCGCATCCCGTTGCCGGCACCGAGTACTCGGGCCCCGACGCCGGCTTTGCCGAATTGTTCGTCAACCGCTGGTGCATCCTGACGCCGCCTAAAGAAACCGATCCGAAGGCCGTGGAAAAGCTCGCGGCGTTCTGGAAACTGCTCGGCGCCAACGTCGAGACAATGGATGCCGATCACCACGATCTGGTGCTCGCCATTACCAGCCATTTGCCGCATTTGATCGCCTACACGATCGTCGGCACGGCGGACGAATTGAGCGAGGTGACGAAATCCGAAGTGCTGCAATTCTCGGCCGGCGGCTTTCGCGATTTCACCCGCATCGCCGCGTCCGATCCGACCATGTGGCGCGACGTATTCCTCGCCAACAAGGATGCCGTGCTCGAGATGCTCGGACGCTTCAACGAGGACATCTCGGCGCTGACCAAGGCCATCCGCAAGGGCGACGGTAAGGCGCTGTTCGATCACTTCACGCGCACGCGCGCGATCCGCAAAGGCATCGTCGAGATTGGGCAGGACTCAGCGACGCCCGATTTCGGCCGGCCCCACCCGGACCTGGCGCCGCTTCCGAAGCCCTATGCATCGGATAAGGACTAAGAACTCAGAATAGCGCGGGCGCGATGCCGACCGGAATCGGTCCGAGCATCATCGTTCCGTCGTCGATGCGCAGCGGCAGTTTCACCGCGCGGCGGCCTTCGAGCATTGTCGGTTCGCCAAGCAGATTGATGCCTGCGCCAAGGTTCGCCCCGGCCTGCTGACGGGCGACATCACCAAGTCCCGGCAAAAACCGGTCCAGTGTGCCGGCAAGCTTCTCAACCGTGCGAGACGATTGAACCATTTTGTCGGCGCCGATGCGTTTGAGAAACGGCTCGAGGCCGGCAATGGTCACATTCACCTGGCCTTGCAAGCGTCCCTGCGCATTGAGCGACAGTGTCCCGCTGCCGACGGCGAGCGTATCGCTTTGTTGCAGACGCAGCGTTCTGATCTCGATGCGGCCATTCGCAGCCTGGATTTCGCGGAAGCGCTCCGGCCACGACTTCGGAGAAAAATCCTTCAAGCCGCGCAGCACGACATCGACATCGGAATCAATGGCCGGGGCCGCCGCGGCATTGAGCCCCGGCGCGGAGAGTTGCTGCGAGCGCAAGCGAAGCTCAATGACAGGGTTGTCGCCGGCGGAGCCCTCCAGCATGTTGCCGACAAGTTCAACATGACCGGCGGTAATCAGCGGCTCGGCGCTCGAACCGTCGGCACGATCCAGTCGCGGATTGTCGAACGCGATCGAGATTTGCTCCGGAGCCTTCGGCGTTCCGCGCAGCGTTGAGTGCGCCTCTTTCCAATTGGCGACAAAACGCGGCGTACCGCCCGGCTCCGCGACAGTGAGCGGGCTCGCGTATTCGCTGGTCAGCACCGTCGGCTGGTAGAGCTGGGCCGCAACCCGGATATTGCCGAGCTTCAATTGGAAGGGCGGTTTGTTGTTACGCAATACCGCCGTCGCATCGTCGCAATCGACCTCGATGCGAAACGGAAAGCCGGTAATCGTTTGCTTGCCGCAGTTATAAACGCGGCCTTCCTTGGCCTCGCGCGCGCGCCAACCTTCGAGCGTTTCGGCCGCCTTGCCGGACGCGTATTGCCACAACAAGAGCCAGCCGCCGGCGAGCCCGAACGCCACAAAGACCAGCACGGTGTAACGCCAGCCGATGCGGCGGCGAGATTGGAGGCTATCCGAAGAGCGAACCATTTCGTTACGTTTCAGACCTGCCGAATGCGGCGTTTGTGCGCCCAGATGCGTGCATCCACTGGACGGGTTGCGTCCCCGGCAACCTGCTGATACGCGAGCGGAATTGCCGATCCTTGTCAACGCCCGGGCCGCGCCCCCGATCCCGATGAGCACAAATCCGCAAAATGACGAAGACCTTTGGGTCTTTGCCTATGGCTCGCTCATGTGGCGGCCGGATTTCAACTATCTCGAACGGATCAATGCGCGCCTGATCGGCGCGCACCGGGCCCTGTGCGTGTATTCATTTGTTCACCGTGGCACGCCGGAACGTCCAGGCCTGGTGCTTGGCCTCGATCGCGGCGGCAATTGCCGGGGCATTGCCTACCGTGTCGCCGCCAAAAGGCGGGCGAATACGATCGCCTACCTGCGTTCGCGCGAGCAGGTGACGATGGTTTATCGGGAAGTCTGGCGTTCGGTCTGGCTGATGAACGATCCGCGGCAGCAGGTGCAAGCGCTCTGTTATGTGGTCGACCGGGGGCATCGGCAATATGCCGGCCGTCTCACGCTGGCCGAACAGCTTCACTACGTGCGGCAAGGGCACGGGCGTTCAGGGCCCAACCGGGATTATGTTCTGGCCGCGGTGAAAGAACTGGAGACGCTCGGCTATCGCAACGAGGAACTGCGGTTCCTGGCCGAACGCCTGAAGGGAACGCACGAAGCACACACAGCAGTGTCAACCTGAGCGGCCTGCGATCTCGCGTTTTCCTTCTTCGACCAAACGCGCTGTCGCAACTTCGATATCGTGCTGCAGCTTGTCACCGAATGCACCCTTGTCCATGCCCGGAGGGATCGGATCGAGAATTTCGACGATGATCGTGCCCGGCACGCGCCGGATGGAACGGCGCGGCCAGAATAATCCGGAATTGAGCGCGACCGGCAAACAAGGCACATCCGCTGCCTGGTAAAGGTGCGCAACGCCGGACTTGTATTTCGGCTCGGCGCCGGCAGGACGCCGCGTCCCTTCCGGGAAAATAATAAGCTGGCGTCCACGCCTGAGCTCAGCGATTGCGCGACTCGTCATGGCCATGACGGCTTTGGGAGCCGCGCGCCGGTCGATCGGCACCATGCGCGCCTTCGAAAGCAGCCAGCCAAAAATGGGAATCCAGAGCAGCTCGCGCTTGAGGATGAACAACGGATTTTCGAATAACGTAATCAGCGCAAATGTTTCCCATGCGGATTGGTGCTTGGCGGCAACGATCAGGGGCCCCTGTGGGATTTTTTCCAGACCGCGAAATTCAACGTTGATGCCGACAAGCAAGCGCAACAAAACGAGATTGGCGCGCCCCCAGGCTTGCGCCACCGCAAGCACCCAACGATACGGCAACAGAAACGTCGGCAGGGCGATGGTCAGATAGACGAGCGTGTTCACATAGAACACGACGTTGAAAATGATCGAGCGGAGAAGCACGTCCGTGCCACCTTTATACGGCAGAGTCCGGATCGAGATGCATGCGAACGATCGCAAAGAGATATTTCAGGTATTCCGAAAGAACCAAACGTGCCGTCGCGGCATTCGACCACCACGGATTGGTTTTGATGTTCTCGGAAACCACCGGAAAAGGAACCAGCTTCAGTTCGGGGCCTTGATGTTCAAGCTCGACCATGGCGCGCGGCATATGCCAACTCGAGGTTACCACGATCAGCGATTTGAAATGATGCTCTTTCGCCCATCGCTTGGCCTCAATGGCGTTGCCGAAGGTGTTAAGCGCAGAGCGGTCGAGATCGACGCAGCAGGCAAACCAACGGGCATAAACCGGGGTAAGCCGCGCGATTTCGCGAGCGCTTGTGCTGTGATGCACGCCGGTAATCAGCAGCCGCTGGCCGCGCCCCGCGGCCAGAAGCTCCATCGCGTCCGGAATGCGCGTGGCTGCGCCGGTCAGCACAACAATACCGTCCGCCTTGCCGTCGAGTTTGACCTCTTCCGTCGAAATGCTCGACGCGAAAAAATAGTAACCGCATGCAAGTGCGAGCAGGCCAACCACCACCGCAGTCATCGTGAAAAAGCCGATCCAGCGCGCGAGACTCGTCAGCATGTCAGTCGATCGTCTGCAATGTCCGATTGACGGTGTGCCGTGACGTCCACGCTGTGATCCCGGCGATCAGCACGACCTGCACGAGTACAGCGAGGTATCCGGCAACACCGATCGAGAACGAGCCGAACATCGCCTCGGCCTGCTCGCCACCCGCCGTGCCGCCGAAGAAATGACTGATCAGTGAGGCGATCGCAAACAAAACGATCGCCGTGCCGCCGCCGATAGCGCCTCCCTGCAGCCCAAGCATCAGGAAATGACGCTGGAAATGACCCGCAATGAAGCGGTTGCGAGCGCCGATGAAATGCAGAACTTCGATGACCGGCCGATTGGTCGCCATCGCACCGCGTGTCGCAAACGTGACCGACAGCATGGTTGCGGCGATCATCAGCGCAAGGATGCAAATTCCGATGGCGACCACCGTGCCTGACATCGTACGCATGCGGTCGATCCAACCGCGGTGGTCGTCGAGCGTTGCTTCGGGGATTTGCTCGGCCAGCATCTGACGCAACTTCGCGACGTCGGGAGCGGCACCGGAAGCGATCTTGACGACGATCAAACGCGGAATCGGAAGCTGGTCCAGAGAAAGGCCGCTGCCGAGCCACGGTTCGAGCAGCTGCGACGATTCTTCTTTCGTGTAAGGTCGCACGGCGGCAATGCCGGGGAAGGCGCGCGCGACGGCCGCGGCCTTCTCAACGGCAGCATCGAGGTTGCGGCCGGATGCCGGAAGCACCTGAATTGTGACCTCACGCGCGACATCGGATTGCCAATTGCCGGCGGCGTGGCGCACGAGAACGACAGCACCAGTCGTCAGCGAAGCCAGAAAGGTCATGATGGCTACAACGGCCACCAGCGCGCGGCCGGAAATCGAGCTGCGCGGAACGATGGGTGTTTCAAATCGCGGGACAGCGCCGGACCGCCGCGGCGAGGTCTCGATATCGTTCATCGACGCATTCGCCATGATCCGCCTCAATCGTAAATGTGCAGCCTGCCGTCGTGCAGCACGAGCCGGCGCGCGTCGTATTGATCCATCAAGGCAATGTCGTGCGTGGCGATCACGACGGAAGTCCCCGATTTATTGAGCTCGACAAAGAGGCGAAGCAACCGTTGCGCAAGGCTCGGATCGACGTTGCCCGTCGGCTCGTCGGCCAGCAGCAATTGTGGCCGTGCAATCACGGCACGCGCGATCGCAGCACGCTGCTTCTCACCACCCGACAGCACCGGAGGTAGCGCCCAGATACGCTCCCCAAGGCCCACCCAGTTGAGCAGTTCGATGACTTCGTCTCGATATGTATTTTCCGGCCGGCCGAGAACGCGCAAGGGCAATGCCACATTCTCGTAGGTCGTCATGTGATCGAGCAGCCTGAAGTCCTGGAAAACGATTCCGATGCGCCGCCGCAATGTAGCGAGCGCGTCACGCGACAAGGTCGACACGTCGTGACCGAACTGCGTGATTAAACCACGCGTCGGCCGGAGCGAAAGAAACATCAGGCGCAGCAGCGAGGTCTTCCCCGCGCCGGAAGGTCCGGTGAGAAACTGGAACGACCGCGGCTCGATACGGAACGACAGATCGCGCAGGACCTCCGGGCCCAATCCGTACCGTAACCCCACGTTTTCGAATCGGACCAACCCTGTCTCCGCTCCCACGGCTGCCCGAGACCTCGGCCGACCTCGTTTGGCCCGTCAGAATCGACTCTTTACAGCAATACCACGCCCTCTCCGCAGCCGCCGCCCTGGCGACGGTCCGGCGCTCACTCCTAAAGGAGAAGTTCATGGTTTCCGATCCGTTAACGGACGGCTGGTACGGTCAAGGTCCCTAACTTTGCTGAATTGCAATGCTCATCATCTGTCCAAACTGCTCGACGTCCTATTCGGTGGACCACGGTTCGCTTGGGCCAGCGGGCCGGACAGTCCGTTGCGCCCGCTGCAAATCAACCTGGTTCGCGGGCGGTTCGAAAACCGCGGAACCCGATCTCGACGCCTTCGTAGACCGTGCAATGGCCGAGGCTCGGGCGCAGGACACGCCTGCAGCCGAAAGCCCGCAAACCGTCCAAGATGTCGGGCCCACCGCTCCGGCATCTGAGCCCATGGAAATGCAGACCGCCAGCTCCCTCGGTGAGTCGACTCCTCCGTTGGAGCCGGCTTCCGCTGCCGTTCCTGAGACTGCCGCTGCGGAGGAGCCAGCCGCAATCCAGCCCCTCGACGACGCCATTCAGGTCGTGGACGCGCCTTCCCTGGTGCCGCCACTCGAACACGATGCGGCGGAAAATGCCGGCGAAGAAAATACGGAAGCCGAGCAAGCAGACATAGAGAGTTTTGCCGCGCGTCGCGAGCGCCTGCAGGCACGACGAAAGCAAACGCAAAGCCGCTCGCGCTGGACGGCCGTTTTCCTCGTTCTCCTCGCCTTCAACGTCGCGCTGGTCTTTGGACGCGACGATGTGGTGCGATACCTGCCTCAGACGGCATCGTTGTTTGCGACAATAGGCCTGCCGGTCAACTTGCGTCACCTGGCCTTCGAAGATGTGAAGGTGACGCACAACGCGGTCGATGGAATTCCTGTTCTGCTCGTTGAAGGCAAGATTGTGAGTAATTCGGAAAAGCCGACCGAGGTGCCACGACTTCGCTTCGCGGCACGTAGCGCCAAAGGACAGGAGCTTTACACTTGGACGGCATTGCCGAGCCGCAACGTTCTCGGTCCGGGCGAAACCTTGGCTTTCCATAGCCGCCTGGCGTCTCCGCCGGCGGATGCAGTCGACATCATGGTGCGCTTCTTCGGCAGCCGCGACAGAATAGCGGCCGTTAAATAGAGCCGACAATCGTCGAATTGACGTTCGTTTCCGTCAGCAGAAATGTCGGAAATTAGAGCAACGTCCGATCAGATTGACCCGTCATTGCGAGCGAAGCAATCCAGGGGCGGCGCGTGAATTCTGGATTGCTTCGTCGCCCCGATCGGGCTCCTCGCAATGACGGCGTTGCCGATTCAACATGATCGAATACCGCTCTAATTAAAAACCTTGCAGCAGGCGCTCGATGTAATCGAGCTCGAGCTGCGGGCGCGACGGATCGGCCAGGCGCTTGCGCAACTCTTCGAGAATGCGGCGCGCGCGCTGGGCATCGATTTCGCCCGGTACCTTTACTGTCACATCGTCGCCGTACTGACGGCCGCGCATGGGGCGGCCGAGCGGATCGGTATTCTGCTGGGCGCGTGCGCGGCCGCGGCCGGGTTGGCCCGGACCGGGCCCCATGCCGCTTTGCTGCATCTGCTGGGCCAAGCCCTGCGCGCCTTTGCGCATGGCATCGAGCGCGCGGCCCTGGCTGTCAACGGCGTTGTCGGCATCGCCCTGCCCCAGCTGGCCCTCGGCCTCACCCATCGCATTGCCGGCATCGCCGAGCTGGCCCATCTCGTTTTGACCTTGGCCTTTTTGTCCCTTCTGTCCTTGGCCCTTTTGCCCCGGCCTCTGTTGGCCCAAGCCGTTTTTACGCAGCTGCTCGAGCAGCTGCTGCAGCCGCTGATGCAGTTGCTGCTGATCCTGCCGCAGATCGCCGAATTGCCGCCGCTGCCCCGGCTGCTGATTGCGGCGGGAATCCTGCCCTTGCTTGAACGTGCGATCACGCAGCTGTTGCTGCTTGCGGATCATGTCGCCGAGTTCGTCGAGCGTCGACATCATGTCGTCATCGCCGGTATCGCCCATGTTCGGCTGCGCCATCTGCAGGTTTTCAAGCATTGACTGCAAGCGATCGAGCAACCGGCGCGCCGCCTCCTTGTTGCCGGAGCGCGCCATATTTTCCATCCGGTCGATCAAATTCTGCAGATCCCGCTGACTCAGCACATGCGTATTGCGATCGAGCGGGCGCGCGAGCTGCTGCGGATTACGTTTCATTTGTTCGGCGAGCGCTTGCAAAAACTTGTCGAGCGCCGCCCGAAGCTGCTCCGTCAGCCGTTTGATTTCCTCGTCTGGCGCATTGCGCTCAAGCGCCTGACGCAGAGCCTCCTGGGCCTGGCGCAATGCCTGCTCGGTCTGTGACATGTTGCCGTCTTCGATCTGCACGGCCATGTCCCACATGCGCGCGACGACCTCGCGCAGCGCATCGTCGCTCCTGGCGTGCAGGAGATCGAAGTAGATCGACCGCAAGCCCAGATAGATGCCGACGTTCGGCGTAAATTTGTCGGGCGCGAGCGTCAAAGCATCGAGCGCGGTGAGCACGATTGGTTTGGTATTGGCGTCAAGGGCGAGATTGCGGCGCTGCTCGATCAGCGCGCGCGCGACCGGCTTGGTGAAGATGCGTTCAGGCAATGTGAGTTCGTGCGGCTTGCTGCGTCCCTCATTGCCCGCTTCGTCGCGCGCGATCAGAGTCATAACCACGTCGGCACCGGCCCACGGATGTTCCGTCAAATCGTGCGTGGTCTGCGCGGTGCCCGCACGGGCGCGCGAGCCCGGCAACGAAAGGGCAAACTCGGGCGCCTTGAACAAGGGATGAGGCGGCCCGCCGGCTGCAGTCGGCGTGTCCTTGCGGGCGAAGGTCGCCTGCGCCTGCGTGACGCCGTAGTCGTCGGTGACGCGGTAATCGAGCCGCAGCGAACCGCGCGCTTGCCGCTCCGGATCGCGAGTGAGATCGATGGTGGGCGCCTTGTCCGGAATGGCCGTGAAATTCCAAACGAGATCGGTGCCGGCGCCATGCAAGGTTGCGCTGCCATCGCCCTTGATGACGAGCCGCCGCTCTACCGCGCCTTTCGACGCGGGCTGGCGCTTGTCCGCTTTCGTGTCCTCAAGGCGGCCATCCTTGACAACATCGAAATGCACTTGACCCGTGCCGCGCACGACGAGCTCGCTTCCGGTCGGGACGGCGATCGCATCCGTTTGCTTTTGTGCGGCTTCGCCGGATCGCAAACCGGACAGCATGATCGGCGGGCGGCCGGTATAAAGCGGCGGATTGACCCACGCATCGATGCGGAAATTCGCCGGCGCCACGACGCCGTGCCAATCGAAAGCCGCCGTAATGCGCTTGACGCGCTCACCGCCAGCCGCGAAAAAAGTGGCGACGACAAGGATGAGCACGAGCGCCCGCAACGCCACCGGATCCCGCGCCGACAGATAAGGCCTGGGCCAGCCGGCCTTGAGCTTGCGCGCTGAGAGCAAGGCGCGCTCGACATGTGCGCGCCACAGCGCCTGCGTTACCGGGTCGGTTGCATTGCCGGCCATTTCGTCAGCGATGGCGGTTGCCGGACGATGCCGTTCGCCACTGCCGCGATCAAGCCGACGCAGCCCTTCGTTGATCGTCGGAACCCGCAAAAGCGCGAGCGGGATCGCGGCGGCGAGCGTGATAATGAGAAAAAGGAACAGGCCAATGGCGCGGCCAAGCGGCGGGAGCACCAACCATAGGCCGGCCCACGAAAATACCAGGAAAAGACCTATTGCAACGGCGAGTGCAGCCGTGGCGGGCCACAGCCGCTCCCAAAGGATGCTGCCACGGGCCCGCTGAAGAGTACGTTCCAACAGCCGGCGAATCGGCTGTTCCTCGGGAGGATGCTGGTGCGGATCCAAGGTATCCAAAAACCGCTCCGTCGCGCTCGCGGTCGAATCTACCCATCAACACGCTAGCACGTGCCTGGGTCCCGAACTATGCGCCCTCGAGCCAAGGCGGCCGGTGATCGAGCGCAATCAATTGGTCAACTTCAAGGCGGGGCCGGACCACTGCCCATTCGGCGCCTTTGACCAGCACTTCGGGCACCAAAGCGCGCGTATTGTAGGTGCCTGCCTGAACGGCGCCGTAAGCCCCAGCCGACATAATCGCCAGCAGCGAGCCGGGTTCCGGCCGGACAAGCTCGCGATCGAGCGCCAGAAAGTCGCCCGATTCACAGACCGGCCCGACCACGTCGGCGCGAATGCGCTCGGCGGATTTGCGCGCCTCGGCGACAGGCCAGATTTCGTGGTGCGCATCGTACAGCGTTGGGCGGATCAGATCGTTCATTGCAGCATCGATCACAACGAACGTCTTGGATTCGCCACGCTTCACGAACAGCACCCGTGTGACGAGGATGCCGGCATTGCCGACGATCAATCTGCCCGGCTCGAAGATCAGCCGGCAGTCGAGATCGCGCGTGGCATGCTTTACGACTTTTGCGTACGCCTCCGGATGCGGCGGTGGCTCGTTGTTGTCATGGTATGGAATGCCGAGCCCGCCACCGAGATCGACGTGCGTAATTGCATGACCATCCGCACGCAGCGTGCGCACGAACTCCGCAAGTAACGCAAATGCGTCTCCAAACGGATCGAGGTCAGTGATCTGGCTGCCGATGTGCATATCGACACCAGCAACCTTTAACCCCGGCAGCTTCGCCGCATGCGCGTAAACGGCGCGCGCACGGCTGATCGGAATGCCGAATTTGTTCTCCGCCTTGCCGGTCGCGATCTTGTGGTGCGTCTTTGGATCGATATCGGGATTGACGCGCACCGAAACGTGCGCCGTCCGTCCTTTGGACGCGGCAATGGACGAGAGCAATTCGAGCTCAGGTTCGGATTCGACGTTCACGCACAGGATGTTTTCGTCGATGGCAAGCGCCAGTTCGGCCGCGGTCTTGCCGATGCCCGAGAACGTGACCTTGTTCGCCGGAACGCCGGCCATGCGCGCGCGCTTGAACTCTCCTCCCGAGACGACATCGGCGCCTGCGCCGAGCTTTGCCAGCGTAGCGACGACGGCCTGATTGGAATTCGCCTTCATCGCGTAACAGACGAGCGCTGGCACATCCGCAAACGCGTTGGCGAACACCTGATAGTGCCGCTCCAACGTCGCCGTCGAATAGCAATAAAAGGGGGTCCCGACCGCGGCGGCCAGCGTATGGAGATTCACCGCCTCGGCGTGGAGGATGCCACCACGATAGTCGAAGTGATGCATCGCACGCTCAGTCGAGCAGGACGTCGAGAGGAATACGTTTCTGCGGGCCTTTGGGCGCAACCGCCTGGCCGTTCCGCATCACGCCGGCGCTTTTATCCGAGCCTTGCCCGCCGCTCGTGCCGGCGGCAAACGGTGCCGTCATAGCGGACGGAGTGGCGGCCTGAGGCGGCGGCGCCGCGGCGCTCGGCGGCAGGTCGAGCGGCCCCTTACGGCCGCAGCCGCTCAGCGTGACCGCAGCCGCAATGACCGCAAACACGGCCAAAAGCGTGAGCGGGCGGGCACCGAGAAGAAACATGGAATGCGTTCTGTGCATGGATGGACCATAGCAAAGGGCGGAAACAAGGCGAAGTCAGGATTTCTCTTTTTCAAGCTTTCTCAGCCATTTCTTCGCTTGGGCGCGCACATTCCGCGGCGCCG
>DASUKT010000152.1:0-8158 GCA_036278575.1 Pseudolabrys sp.
ATCCGCGCGGCAGTGTCGGGCCGCCCCGGCGGCGTCTATCTCGACCTGCCGGCAAAGCTCTTTGGTCAGGTCATGGATGCCGAGAAGGGCAAGAAGTCGCTGGTGAAAGTAATCGACCCGGCGCCGGCGCAGATCCCGTCGCCTGAATCGATCAAACGCGCGCTCGATGTGCTCAAGAGCGCCAAGAAGCCGCTGATTATCTTGGGCAAGGGTGCCGCCTACGCGCAGGCCGACGACGCAATCAAGAATTTCGTTGAAAAGAGCGGTGCGCCGTTCCTGCCGATGAGCATGGCGAAGGGCCTTTTGCCGGACACGCATCCGCAATGCGCAGGCGCAGCGCGCTCGACCGTCTTGAAGGATTCCGACGTCGTGATGCTGATCGGCGCGCGGCTCAACTGGCTGCTGTCGCACGGAAAGGGCAAGGCGTGGGGCGAGGCGCCGAAGAAGTTCGTTCAGATCGACATCGAGCCAAAGGAAATGGATTCGAATGTCGAGATCGTCGCGCCGGTGGTGGGCGATATCGGCTCCTGCGTCTCCGCACTGCTCAAGGAGATGGGCGGCAGCTGGCAGGCGGCGGCGGCCGACTGGATCAAGGCTGTCGCCTCGAAGCGCGAAGAGAACGTCGCCAAGATGGCGCCGCGGCTGATGAATAACAACGTGCCGATGGATTATCACGGCGCACTCGGCGTGCTGCGCACCATCGTCAAGGAGCGGCCCGACGCGATCCTCGTCAACGAGGGCGCCAACGCGCTCGATCTCACGCGCGGCGTCATCGACATCTACAAGCCGCGCAAGCGCATCGACGTCGGCACCTGGGGCGTCATGGGCATCGGCATGGGCTATGCGATCGGAGCGGCCGTCGAAACGGGCAAGCCCGTGCTCGCCATTGAAGGCGACAGCGCCTTCGGCTTTTCCGGCATGGAGATCGAGACGATCTGCCGTTACAACCTGCCGGTCTGCGTCGTCATCTTCAACAACGATGGCATTTATCGCGGTACCGACGTCAATCACGCGAGCGACGATCCGGCAACGACAGTTTTTGTCAGGGGCGCACGCTACGACAAGATGATCGAGGGATTCGGCGGCGTCGGAGCCAACGTGACATCTCCGGACGAGCTCAGACGCGCCGTGAACGAGGCGATGGACTCCGGCAAGCCGACCCTCATCAACGCGGTGATCGATCCGAAAGCCGGCAGCGAGAGCGGCCGCATCGGCAATCTCAACCCGCAAAGTGCGTTGAAAAAGAAATAATCGGCTCAATACGATTTGGAGGATATGAAATGGCCAAACGGAAAGCGAAGAAGGCGAAAGCCGCCAAAGCGAAATCGGCGGTTAAAAAATCCGCCCGAAAAGTCGTGAGGCTCGCGAACGCCAGGAAGAGCGCGAAAACGAATGGCAATGGCACGCATCTGCCGAAGATGTCGGCCAAGCCGTACGGCAAGGATGGCAAGGCGCTCTCGGGCGTGCGCGTTCTCGACTTCACCCATGTGCAGTCGGGGCCAACCTGCACGCAATTGCTTGCCTGGTTCGGCGCGGACGTAATCAAGGTCGAGCGCCCCGGCATCGGCGACATCACGCGCGGCCAGTTGGTCGACGTGCCGGGCGCAGATTCGCTCTACTTCACGATGCTCAATCACAATAAGCGGTCGATCACGATCAATTCGAAGCATCCGCAAGGTAAGCGCGTGCTCGATGAGCTGATTAAGATTTGCGACGTCATGGTGGAGAATTTCGCACCCGGCGCGCTTGATCGCATGGGGCTTACCTGGGATCACATCCACAAGCTCAACCCGCGCATGATCGTGGCCTCGATCAAGGGGTTCGGCCCCGGCCAATACGAGGATTGCAAGGTCTATGAGAACGTCGCGCAATGCACCGGCGGCGCAGCCTCGACCACGGGTTTCCTCGACGGCCCGCCGCTTGTCACCGGCGCTCAGATCGGCGACAGCGGCACCGGTCTGCATCTCGCGCTTGGCATCGTTACGGCGCTCTATCAGCGCACGCGCACCGGACGCGGGCAGAAGGTGCTCGCGGCGATGCAGGATGGCGTGCTCAATCTTTGCCGCGTGAAGCTGCGCGACCAGCAGCGGCTCAAAGCCGGACCGCTCACCGAATACAGCCAGTACAGCGAGGGCATTCCGTTCGGGGAAGCGACGCCGCGCGCCGGCAACGATTCCGGCGGAGGCCAACCGGGCTGGATTCTGAAATGCAAAGGATGGGAGACAGATCCCAACGCGTACATCTATTTCATCACGCAGGCCCCGGTCTGGGGACCGATCTGCGATTTGATCGGCGAGCCGACCTGGAAGACCGATCCGGAGTACGCCACGCCCAAGGCGCGACTACCGAAGCTTAAGCAAGTCTTCGATCGTATCGAGCAGTGGACGATGACCAAGAGTAAGTTCGAGGTGATGCAGCTTTGCAATGAGGTCGATATTCCCTGCGGACCGATTTTGTCGATGAAGGAGCTCTCGGAGGATCAGTCGCTGCGCAAGACCGGTACCGTGGTCGAAGTCGATCATCCGACTCGCGGCAAGTATCTGACCGTCGGCAATCCGATCAAGCTGTCGGATTCGATTTCCGAGGTGAAGCGGTCGCCGCTTCTGGGCGAGCACACCGACGACATTTTAAAAAACGTACTCGGCCTCAAAGCCAATGTGATTGCCGAGATCAAGAACTCGGGCGCCCTATCTGCGCCGAAGAAAGAAGAGAAAGCGGCATAGTCAGCCGCTCGTCCCCGCGAAAGCGGGGACCCAGTTCTCACAACGCTGGATGCCCGCTTGCGCGAGCATGAGCGGACAAGGGAGGAATTTGATTATGCGTATTGTAGTCCATGGCCAGCAGGCCTTTGGCAAGGCCGTACTCGAGGCCCTGCTGAAGCGCGGCGACAATGTCATCGGCGTTTTCGTGGCGCCGGAAAAGGAAGGCGCCAAAGCCGATCCGTTGAAGGAAGCTGCGCTCGCCGCCAAGCTTCCGGTCCACCAGCCCGCGTCTTACAAGGACCCGAAGGTCTGGGAGGAATTCAAGGCTATGAAGCCGGACCTCCAAGTGATGGCGTTCGTTACGCTGTTCGTGCCGGAAGAATTCCTCAACATTCCGACGCATGGTTCGATTCAGTATCACCCCTCGCTGCTGCCGGCCTATCGCGGCGCCAGCGCGATCAACTGGCCCATCATCAAGGGTGAAAAGGAAACGGGACTGTCGATCTTCTGGCCCGACAATGGTCTCGATACGGGCGATGTCCTTCTTCAGAAGAAAACGCCGATCGGCAATACCGACACGCTCGGTTCCGTTTATTTCGACCGCCTGTTTCCGATGGGCGTCGAGGCGATGCTCGAGTCGATCGATCTGGTAAAGGCCGGCAAGGCGCCGCGCGTCAAGCAGGACGAGAGCAAGGCCACCTACGAGGGCCTGTGCCGCGCTGGCAATGCGAAGATCGACTGGGGCAAGCCGTGGGAGCAGATCGATCGGCTGATCCGCGGCTGCAATCCATCGCCCGGCGCCTGGACCACACTGAATGGTCAAACGCTGAAGATTTTCGATGCCAAGCCGCTGCCGGCGAAGGACCCCAAGGGCATTGCCGGCAAGCTCGGTGAAATCGCTGTTGTCGAAGACGACGGCTTCACGGTGGTCTGCGCCGATGGCCGTTTCAAAGTTACCCGCGTTCAACCCGCTGACGGCAAGAAAATCGATGCCGGCGAATGGGCCAAGTCCGTTAACCTTCAACTCAAGGCCACGCTCTCATGAATGCCAATTGTCGTCCTCGCGAAGGCGGGGACCCGGTAATCACTGAGCTGTCGGTGTTTACTGGATGCCCGCCTTCGCGGGCATGACCGCCGAAGCTCCTCATTTCTTTGCATCAAACATCAAATTGGATGAATCCCATGCCCGCCTCGCAACACCAGAATCCGAAATCCGATATCGAAATTTCCCAGACCGCCAAGAAGCGGCCGATTCTCGACATTGCCAAAGAGAAGCTCGGCATCGCGCCTGAAAATCTCGATCCCTACGGCCACTACAAGGCCAAGGTCTCGATGGACTACATCAAGACTCTCAAGGACAAGAAAAACGGCAAGCTCATTTTGGTGACGGCGATCTCGCCGACGCCGGCTGGCGAAGGAAAGACGACCACCACCGTCGGACTGACGGACGCGCTCAACCACATCGGCAAGAAGGCGATGCTGTGCCTGCGCGAGCCGAGCCTCGGGCCGTCGTTCGGCATGAAGGGCGGCGCGGCAGGCGGCGGCTATGCGCAGGTGGTGCCGATGGAGGACATCAACCTCCATTTCACCGGCGACTTCCACGCGATCACGTCGGCCAACAACCTGCTGGCCGCGCTGCTGGACAATCACATTTACTGGGGCAACTCGCTCAATATCGACCAGCGCCGCGTGAACTGGCGGCGTGTGATGGACATGAATGATCGCGCGCTGCGGCACATCGTGTCGTCGCTCGGCGGCGTCGCTAACGGGTTCCCGCGCGAGGATGGTTTCGACATCACGGTTGCATCCGAAGTCATGGCGATCTTCTGCCTCGCTCGTGACCTCGACGATCTCAAGCAGCGCCTCGGCAACATCGTCGTCGCCTATACGCGCGACCGCAAGCCGGTACGCGCCCGCGATCTCAAGGCGAACGGCGCAATGACGGCGCTGCTCAAGGATGCGCTCGCGCCCAATCTGGTGCAGACGCTCGAAGGCACACCCGCCTTCATCCACGGCGGTCCGTTCGCCAACATCGCGCACGGCTGCAACTCGGTGATGGCGACGACCACCGCGCTCAAGCTTGCCGATTATGTGGTGACGGAGGCCGGCTTCGGCGCCGATCTCGGCGCGGAGAAGTTCATCGACATCAAGTGCCGCAAGACCGGATTGGCGCCCGACTGCGTCGTGCTGGTCGCCACCATTCGTGCGCTCAAGATGCACGGCGGCGTCAAGAAGGAAGATCTCAAGAAAGAGGACCTGAAAGCGCTGGAGGCCGGCATTGCCAACCTGCAACGTCATGTCGAGAACGTGCACAAATTCGGTCTGCCTGCGGTCGTCTCGATCAACCGCTTCTCAGCCGACACCGACGCGGAGATCGCGCTGGTCAAGGAAAAGTGCAAGGCGCTCGGCGTCGAGGCGCTGATGGCGGATCACTGGGCCATGGGTGGGGAAGGCGCTGCCGATGTTGCGAAAGCCGTGGTCAAGGTCGTCGATCAGGGCAAGGCCAAACTGAAACTGCTCTATCCCGACGACATGCCGCTGCTCGAGAAGGTGCGGACGATCGCAAAGGAGCTCTATCGTGCCAAGGACATCAGCGCCGACAAATCGGTGCGCGACCAGCTCGCGAATTTCGAGGCAATGGGCTACGGCAAAGCACCGGTCTGCATGGCCAAGACCCAGTACAGCTTCTCAACCAATCCGGATATGAAGGGCGCGCCGACGGATTTCGTGATCCCGGTCCGCGAAGTACGGCTCTCGGCCGGCGCCGAATTCGTCGTGGTGATCTGCGGCGAGATTCTCACGATGCCGGGCCTGCCGAAGGTACCGTCTGCCGACGCGATCGACGTGAACGCGCAGGGGCAAATCGTGGGACTGTTCTGATCTTTCGGACCAGCCAAAGAATAAAAAAGGGCAGCTTCGGCTGCCCTTTTTGTTTGCCCGAGAGGACGCCCATCCGGCGTGCGACGCGCGGCGTCAGGCCCTGATGCGAATCGTCGCGCAAAAAGAAAGCGCCGCTTCCTTTAACAAGGAAGCGGCGCTTTCGTCTCAGACAAGCTTAGTGGAAGAGCTTCATCGCATTGATGAGGGTCTGCAGCACGCCCAGCACGAGCGGGATGCCGACAAAGCCCCACGCCAGCACGAGATGCGCGGTGGTGGTGTGGTCTTCGTTTGCCGTTGCCATTTTCTGTCCTCCCTTTAAGCCCGAGCGCCGGCCGTACGAGCCGCACCTGGATCGGTGCCGCGGGCATCGTTGTCTTTCATGTGGAAGCGAGCATCCACCGCTTTGACGAGGAAGTTGCAGATGAAGCCGATCACCAGCAACCCGGCCATGATGTACATGGTGTTGTTATAGGCCTGCGCCTTCGGCACGCCGTGCGTGATGTTGTACGCACGAAGATAATTGACGATCACCGGTCCGAAGATGCCGGCCATCGACCAGGCGGTCAGCAGCATGCCGTGGATGGCGCCGACATAGCGCGTGCCATACATGTCCCTCAGATAAGCCGGCACGGTGGAGAAGCCGCCACCGTACATGCTGATGATGATGAGGAACGCGCAGACGAATCCAACCACGCTGCCGACCGAGCCGGTGTACGGCACGAGGCAGTAGAGGAAGAAGCCGAGCACCATGAACACGAAGTAGGTGTTGCGCCGGCCGATGTAATCGGAAACCGTCGCCCAGCAAAAACGCCCACCCATGTTGAACAGACTCATCAGGCCGACAAAGCCCGCCGCTGCAACCGGCGTGATGTGGCCGGGGAACATCTCCTGGCTCATGGCCGAAGCCTGACCGAGCACGCCGATGCCGGCTGTCACGTTCAGGCACAGCACCCACCAGATCAGCCAGAACTGCGGCGTCTTGAGTGAATCGTAGACAAAGACGTCTTTCGTCGTGATGAGCTTTTGCGCCTGCACCGGAGCGACATAGCCTTCCGGTTTCCAGCCGGGCGCCGGCACGCGCACGATGATCGAGCCGACGACCATGAAGAAGAAATACACGATGCCAAGCACGATGAATGTCTCGGCGACACCGATGTGAGTTGTGGTGGTGAACTTGCTCAGCAGCCACACCGACAAAGGCGCCGCGATGAACGCGCCGCCGCCGAAGCCCATGATCGCCATGCCCGTCGCCATGCCCGGGCGGTCGGGGAACCACTTGATCAGAGTGGAGACCGGCGAGATGTAGCCGATGCCGAGACCGCATCCGCCGATCACGCCATAGCCGAGATAGATGATCCAGAGCGTGTGGGCGTAAACGCCGATCGCGGAGAGAAAGAATCCACCAGCCCAGCAGCAGGCTGCCGTGAACATTGCGCGGCGCGGACCGCCTTCCTCGACCCAGCGGCCGAACACAGCCGACGAGGCTCCTAGGAAGAAAATCGCCAGCGAGAAAATCCACCCCAACTCGGTGAGTTTCCAGTCGCCCGGGACCGCTTTGGTGATGCCGATCAACTTCGTCATCGGCAGATTGAAGACGCTGAATGCGTAGGCCTGACCGATGCAAAGATGCACGCACAGCGCGGCAGGCGGCACCATCCAGCGGCTAAAGCCGGGTTTTGCGACCGTATTCTCCCGGTCGAAGAATGACAGTAAAGCCATCGTACGTTTTCTCCCCTATCTGGATGCGCCTCGGCACCACCCTTTTGAGATTTATGCGCCCTGCCAGCAGAAAATGGCGGCCGAGTTGCATCAAGGCGGCAAACGCAATCTATCAATTGTAAAATTAAATCAGTGGGTGAGCAGGGGTAAAATGATGCCTACGCAGCAGGCAGCAGGTCCCGTGGCGAAAGCGCACGGACTTCGGTCATCAGGGCTGCGACCGTGGGCGCCATCGGGTAACGCTCGGAGACAACGAAGCCGATCGTGTGGGACACATCCGGCTCGGTGATCGGGATTGCCCGCAATGCGTCGGACAAATCGACCGCCTCCAGCGCCGAATTTGGGACGATGCTCGCCCATTCACCGAGCCGGACATGAGCGATCAATGCCGCAACCGAATCGGTTTCCATCATCGGCGTTGGTTCGGCGCCGACGCGTCGCAAGATGCTGTCGATAATGCGGCGGTTCTGCAAAGCGCGATCGAGCAGACAGAGCGGCACATCGCCAGCCTGTGTCCACGTAACGCGGTCGGCATAGCCGAGCGGCCCGTCCGGCGTGGTCAGCAGCAAATAACTTTCACGATAGAGCGGAATGGCGCTCGCGTCGCCTATCGGCTCGTTCGTGAGATACGTGAAGCCGACGTCGACCTCGCGTTCATGCAGCAAATTCAGAAGCACGCTCGACGAGCGCGCAAGAACCGTGAAGCGAACCGTCGGATGCCGTTGCCGAAACGGGACTGTAATCTTGGCCACCAGCGACATTGCCGATGGTATTGACGCAATGCGCACGCGCGTTTCGGCGCCGCCGTTGAAATTGAGAATATCCTGCCGCATTGCGCGGGCATCGCCGACAAGCCG
>DASUKT010000153.1:0-21417 GCA_036278575.1 Pseudolabrys sp.
CGGCCTGGCCGCATTATTGCCTCGAGCAAGGTACCATTTGCGCGCCCTCGGACTCTCGATATGACGTATCAGGCCGAGTTTGTGGATCTGGTTCACGCGTGCCGTCATCACATCACTCCGGGGAATGCCGCGTGAAAAAAGAGACGATTGAGAGTCTGGCACCTTGGGTCACCACGCTGCTGCTGCTGGTGATCTGGCAGCTCGGCGTCATGGCATTCCATATTGAGAACTTCGTGCTGCCGACCCCGATCGAGTCAATTCAGCAAATCTGGATCAATCGCTATCCATTGATACAGCACGGACTCGCAACGCTGGCCACGACGATCATCGGCTTCGCCATTGCTGTCGTGTTCGGACTCCTGCTCGGCATTCTGGTTGGCTCATTCCGGCTTGCATATGTATCGCTTTACCCGGTGCTGATCGGCTTCAACAGCGTACCAAAAGCGGCGCTTGTTCCGGTCCTCGTGATCTGGTTCGGCGTCGGTGCGGTGCCGGCGGTCATCGCCGCCTTTCTGCTGTCGTTCTTTCCGGTCGTCGTCAACGTCGCAACCGGCTTTGCAACCGTCGAGCCCGAACTGGTTGACGTTCTGCGTGTATTGGGTGCGACACGCCGCGACATGATCGTCAAGATCGGGATTCCGCGGTCGCTCCCCTATTTCTTCGCTTCGTTGAAAATCGCGATTACATTATCGTTCGTCGGCTCGGTCATTGCGGAGATCGTCGCCGGCAACAATGGCATCGGCAACGTGATGCTGATCGCAAGCTCGAATTTCAACGTACCACTCGTATTCGCAGCGCTTCTTGTTGTGGGTGTGATGGGCGTCGGAATGTACGCAATCTTTGCCGCTCTCGAGACCCGCTTTACGGCGTGGTCGGTGCGCGGCTCGGGTCTCGAATATCCCACCGGCGGCTGAGACACACTGGCCCGCGTTTTCTAATGGCGGCGCGTAAATGGTGAAGTACGGCATAGGCGCTTCGGTTCTTCGCAAGGAAGACGATCGGTTTCTGCGCGGTCGCGGCCAGTATGTCGGCGACTTCAGAGTGACCGGACTGCAAGAGGTGGCCTTTGTACGGAGTCCGGTTGCGCACGCCCGCCTGAAGCAGGTCCACATTCCGGAACGATTTCGAGGCGCGGTTTTCACGGCCGACGATCTCGTCGACGTGAAGCCGATCGTTTCTGCGCCGTCCCTCCCCGGATTCAAGCGCTCCGCCGAACCCATCCTTGCAGCGGGCAAGGTGCGTTTCGTCGGCGAAATGATCGCAATCTGTGTTGCGCCAACGCGTGCCGAGGCGGAAGACATTGCCGATGCCGTAAGCCTCGATCTTGAGGAGTTGCCCGCGGTCACCGACATGCTGGCGGCATGCGAGCCGGATTCGCCGCTTGTCCACGACGAATGGAACGACAACGTCTTTGTCGAATTCAGTGAAAATGTCTGGAAAGACGACCTCAGCGGCGCCACGATAAAGGTCTCAAAGAGCATACGCACTGCGCGTCACTGCATGTTTCCCATGGAGGGGCGCGGGGTGCTCGCTTACCGCGATGAGCGGCTGCGCAACCTGACGCTTGTCACGTCGACCCAATTTCCCCATTGCGTGCAGACCGGGCTTTCCGAATGCCTCGGCCTCTCACACGGCGACATTCGCATCATCTCGCCCGACGTGGGCGGCGGCTTTGGTTACAAAGGTCTCCTGTGCCGCGAAGAAGTCGCGCTGGCGTGGCTCGCGCTACGCCTTGCTCATCCGGTGCGCTGGCTGGAGGACTGCCGCGAGCATCTGGCCGCCAACGCGAATTGCCGCGAGCATCACTACGAGATCACCGGTTATGCCGCGGCGGATGGAAAATTGTTAGGCGTCGAGTGCGTTGCGCACGTCGATGCCGGCGCCTACTCATCGTATCCGGTTTCCTCGTCCGTCGAGGCGGCGCAGATCGCCAATCTGCTGCCCGGGCCCTACATGTTTTCGGCCTATCGTTGCCGCACCGCGGCGGTCGCGACCAACAAATGCCCGATCCTGCCCTATCGCGGCGTGGCACGGTCGGGCATCTGCCTTGCGATCGAAGCGATCATGGATGCGATCGCGCAGGAGACGGGGCTTGAGCCGCACGACGTGCGCCTGCGCAACATGGTGCCGCCGGAGCAGATTTCGACTTACCGAAACGTCGTCGGAAAGCAGTTCGACAGCGGCGATCATCCGGAGTGTCTGCGGCGCGCGGTCGACGCCATCGGCGTGCAAAAAATAAGAGAAAGGCAAAAGCGTCCGGAGCCGGACGGCCGCCGCATCGGCGTCGGCATTTCGTTTTTCGTCGAACAGGGCGCGCACGGGACCAACGTGCTTGCGTCGTGGGGCCGTCCGATCGTGCCGGGCTATGAGCAGGCGCAGGTGAAACTCACCGTCGACGGCGAGGTTGAAATCCACGTTGGCACGCATTCGCACGGACAGGGGCACGAGACGACCTATGCGCAGGTCGCGCATGAGGTCCTGGGCGTCGAGATCGACAAGATCAAGGTCGTTCAGGGCGACACGATGTACACGCCCTACTCCACCGCCACCTGGGGCTCGCGTTCCATGGTGCACGGCGGCGGCGCCGTCGCGCGTGCGTCGCAGCTGTTGGCCAAGCGCGCGGCGCAAATCGGTGCATGGCTGCTGCAGACTGAGGTCGACAAGGTGCGCGTGGCGGACGGCAAGGTGATCGCCGGCGACAGCAGCGTCACATTATGCGAGGTCGCGCGTGTCTGGTACCTGCAGCCGCAGAACCTTCCGGCAAGCGTTGACACCGGCGGCCTCGATGTCACCGCCGGCTATCGCGCCGCCCGCGACAGCGGCACTTTTACTTATGCTGCGCATGCTGCTGTTGTTGCTGTTGATCCTGCTACCGGCATTGTTGAAATTTTGAATTACGTGGTCGTCGAAGACGGCGGCACGCTGGTCAATCCGATGATTGTGGATGGGCAGATTTGCGGCGGGACGGCGCAGGGTATCGGCACATGTCTCTACGAGGCGACGCCGTTCGATACGCAGGGGCAGCCGCTTGCCTCCACGATGATCGACTACATGCTTCCAGGCGCGACCGAAGTACCGGATATCCGCGTGCTGCACATGCAGACGCCCTCCCCCTATACCGAATTCGGAATCAAGGGGCTGGGCGAGGGTGGCGCTGTCGGTCCGCCGGCAGCGATCGTGTCGGCAGTTAACGACGCGCTTCGCCCTTTGAATGCCGAGGTTTTCGATCTTCCGCTCACGCCGGAAAGAATCCTTACGGCAATCGAAGAAGCCGCGGCACATCGGCAAGGTGCCGCTGCATGAAACCGGCCCCGTTCGACTTCATCCGCGCGGCCAGCGTCGCGGAAGCCTCACGGCATTTGAAGCAGGCCGATGGCGCGGTACGCCTCGTGGCGGGCGGCCAGTCGCTCGGGCCGATGCTCAATCTTCGGTTGGCACGCCCAAAGCTGCTCATCGACATCACGGGTATCCCCGAACTGACCGAGATTGAGGAGAGCGGGGACGCCGTCACAATCGGTGCCTGCGTCACCACCGCAGCCATCGAAGACGGACGCGTGTCGGGACGCGGCCTTGATCCGCTCGCGTCGGTGGCCATGAACATTGCGTACCGCGCCGTGCGCAACCGTGGCACGATCGGCGGCAGCTTTTGTCACGCGGACCCGGCCGCCGACTGGGTCACGACCCTGTTCGCGCTCGGCGCCGAATGCTTCGTCGCAACCGAAAATAGCAAACGTGCCATACCCGCCGATCAGTTCATTCGCGGCGCATACGAGAACGCGCTCGAGCCGAACGACGTGCTGACGGCAATCAAGGTTCCCAGGCTGTCAGTGGGCGGGCGCTGGGGCTATTACAAGGTTTGCCGCAAGGCCGGCGAATTTGCGTCAGCCATGGCCGCGGTGCTGCGCGATCCCGATCGCGGCATTTATCGAGCTGTGATCGGCGCGACCCACGGAAAGCCCATTCTGATTGCAGACGCGCGTGAAATGCAGAGCGCGGACGGAAGCCTCAAGGAGAGCGCAGTCGTTCACTTTCTCGAATCGAACGGCATCGCAAATTCCCTCGCACGCCGCCAACAGCTTGCAGCGCTGTCACGCGCCTTCGCCCAGGCAAGGCTGCCATGACCGAGGTCACGCTCACAATCAACGGGCGCAAGTCCGCGCTCGCCGTCGAGCCGAGGACGCATCTCGCCGATGTGCTGCGGGAGAAGCTCAATCTCACAGCTACACACCTGCGCTGCGAACAAGGGGCATGCGGCGCCTGCACGATCCTGATCGACGGCCGGCCCGCCCGCGCGTGCATCACGTACGCGGTCATGTGCGATGGAGCGTCGGTAGACACGATCGAGGGATTACAAGACGACAGCGTAATGACCGCGTTACGGCGTGCGTTCTCGAAAGAACACGGCCTCCAGTGCGGATATTGCACGCCTGGAATGTTGGTGACCGCTCGCGATATCGTGCAGCGACTCCCGGACGCAGACGAAAAGCGCATTCGGTTGGAATTGAGCGGAAATCTCTGCCGTTGTACTGGATACGTCGGCATTGTGCGCGCCATCAAACGTGTTCTGGATGAGCGGCGCGCCGGGGTGTTCTCAATCTCCGAGACAAAACAATCGCCGTTCGGCCCGGTGGGCGCACGACCGGCGACGACGGAGAGCCAGACACCAGCGGTTACGCCCGCCACGCCACAAGTGGAAGCCACCGGTGCAGTTGAAGGAAGGACGCTGGGTCTCGCCGGCAACAAACCTAATTTTGAAATCAGTCAATCCTTCGTCATTTCGCGGCCATTGCGGGAGGTCTGGACGTTTTTTGGCGATTTTGCGGGCGTCGCCGGTTGCCTGCCCGGCGCAGCGCTGACGAGCACACCGCAGAACGAAAATGTCGAAGGCAAGATGTCCGTCAAGATCGGCCCGATTACCGCGAACTTCCGAGGCCGGGCGCACGTCACGCGCGACGACACGCTGCACCGCGGCCAGATTGCGGGGACCGGAATCGATCAGGTTGGTGGATCGCGCGTCAATGGCGAAGTAGTCTATGCCCTGGAGTCGAAGAGTGCCGACAAGACAGAGATGACTCTCACCATACGCGCCCTGCTTGCCGGTGCACTCGCTCAATTTGGACGCAGCGGAATCGTGGAGGAATTGCTTGCGCGCATCCTGGAGACTTTCGCGCACAATATCGAGAATCATCTCGCCGGCGGCCCCAAGAGGCCGGAGCAGTCAACGCTGAATGCAAGCACTTTGATATGGAGCGTTCTCAAGGCGCGCTTGAAGAAGGTGCTCGCGAAATTCGGATTGCGCTAGATCTTGAACTCGGTCAGCGTGTTCGGTGCAAACAACTCCTCCGGCTTGAACAGGCGGTCAATTAGCCCCTGCTCCTTCGCGTATTTCATCAGCGTTTCCACATTACGCCAGTTTGCAGCGAAACCCTCCGGCCAGAAGTCGTCCCCTAAAACCTCGATCGTTTCCTCCAGCGCGGGGAGATACCACGGCAGGCTGTAGGGCAACGCATTGACGTCGAGCATCATCTCCTTGCAACGCTGCGTGCTTTCGCGAAATGCTTTGAAGAGACTTTGTGCAATCCATGGGTTGCGCTGATAGACCGAGCGCTTCATCACCACAAGGTGCATGATAGGCACCATGCGGGTACGCTCGTAATATTTTCGCTCTTCGGTTTTGTAATCAGGGAAAAGGCGCGTGACGTCAGGATGACGCTTGCGATAGGCGGAAGGCACGCGTGGGCCGATCAACACGTCGATCTCGCCGGTCTCCAACATCGTATTCAGGCATTTCCCGTCCGGAATCTGCTGGATGTCAACGTCGGCGTTGACACGAACCTCCATGCGATCGGCGCGATTCGGCTCTTCGATGCCGCCGGTGCGCCAGCGCATCGCGCCAGGAGGCACACCATAATCGTGCTCGAACATGCCCCGTAACCAGAGGGAAGCAGTCATCGAATACTCCGGCGCACCGATGGTCTTTCCGCGCAGATCCTCAGGCCGCTTAATTCCGGATTTCCTGTTGATGAAGATGAAGCCGTGTCGAAAACAGCGCGACGGAAACAGCGGTATGCCAATGTAATCGTGTCCACCGCCTTGCGACTTCGAAATCAGGTAATACGCAAGCGAGCATTCGGCAACGTCGAATTCGCCATAGCGCAGCACGCGCCAGAATACCTCCTCGATCGGCATTTCGATGTATTGAAGGTCGACGCCCTCCGGCTGCACGGACCCATCGATAATCGCCCTTGTCCGATCGTAGCGTCCGCCGGCCATGGTGATCTGAATCCGTGACATCGATTGCTTCCTTTCCTTCCCGCGACCGCGCCATAAGATACCGTTGTACCAAACATAGCAACAATTTTGCGGATTGCGCCGCCACGTCGCAAGGCGACCATCCTTGTAAATTATCATTTTATTTCAATCGCTTATTGTGATTATGGGTGCAAAGAAAAGGAAAGGCACTCAAATTTTTCGGGCTTGGACGCCAAGCCGTTCGCCCTGTAAGGTTGTCTCAAAGTTAGTATGATTTGTCGTTTCGCCGGATGTACGCGTGGTCACATCATCCCACACCAGAGATATCTCTGCTTCGACTGCTAGCGCGGCGGCGCTCAGCGTAAGGAATGTTCGCAAGCTCTACAACGAGCTCGAGGCGATCAGAAACGTCTCGCTTGAAATCGCACAAAACGAATTCGTCAGTCTGCTCGGACCAAGCGGTTGCGGAAAGAGTACACTGCTGACAATGGTCGCCGGTCTCATCAAGCAGACCAACGGCGAGATCATGATCAACGGCACCGCGGTAACGGGACCTCGGCCGGAAATCGGCATGGTCTTTCAGCAGCCGGTTCTGCTGCCCTGGCGGACGATCATCGACAACGTTCTCTTCCCCATTGAACTTCTCAAATTGCCGCGCGAGAAATACAGGCCTCGCGCGATGGAACTTCTGACGATGGCAAAGATCGAAGACTTTGCCGACAAGCTCCCGCGTCAGCTCTCCGGAGGCATGCGGCAGCGAGCATCGATCTGCCGCGCGCTCATCCACGATCCGGCTATTCTGCTGATGGACGAGCCGTTCAGTGCGCTCGATGCGCTCACGCGCGACGAGATGGGCGTCGAATTGCTTCGAATCTGGCGAGCCAACCGCAAGACAGTCATCTTCGTCACGCATAGCATCCGCGAAGCGGCCTTCCTGTCCGATCGCGTGGTGGTGATGGGCCGGCGACCGGCAACAATCATCGAGGAAATGAAAATCGACCTGCCACGCCCGCGGCAAATAAGCCTGACAGAAGACGACAGCTTTAACCGGCACGTCCGCGCGCTACGCAACGCTATCGAGGCGAGCCATGGCCACTAAAGGACGCCGATCGATCATTGACGTTGCGGGCCCCCTGGCGATCTCGATCGGCATGCTTGCCTTTTGGGAGATTGCCGTTCGAGCGCTTCACATCCGCAGCATTATTTTGCCGGCACCCTCCGAAATTATCGTGACAATGTTCGATCGTCGCGATCTTCTGATGATGCACCTTTGGCCGTCACTGTACTTGACCGTGATCGGTTTCGCGCTTTCCGTCGGCGGCGGCATTGCGGTGGCGATATTGATTACCTATTCCGCGATCCTACGGAAAGGCTTTTATCCCATCATCATTGTTTCTCAGGTGATCCCGAAGATTTCGATCGCTCCATTGTTTATCGTCTGGTTCGGCACCGGCACGACATCGAGTCTTCTGCTCGCGTTCCTGATCTCGTTTTTTCCGATGACGATCAATTCGGCCCTCGGGTTTCAGTCAATCGACGAAGACATTGCGCGCATGGCGCGCACATTCATGGCCAGCGATTGGCAGGTTTTCTGGAAAATCAGAATGCCGAACGCCCTTCCCTACATCTTCAGCGGCATGAAAATCTCGATCACGCTGGCCATTATCGGCGTGATCGTCTCCGAGTTCGTCGCGTCTCAGGAAGGCATCGGCTACCTCATCAAGCTTGCCGGCGGGTTGCTGGACACGCCGCTTATGATGGCAGCCATCACGGTCCTGAGTATCGCTGGGCTCGTTCTGTATGGCCTGATCGCACACGCGGAACGACGCATCGTTTACTGGCAGGCATCGAGCGATATCAGCGGCGCCGGCGGGGGATGAAGGCCGGACTGTCTTTTGGAGCCGAGCATATGAAGCATCTGGCGGCACGTCCTGACACCGTTCACATCGGCTTTCATGACGCCATGCTTGAGCCGGCACTCGAAGTGAGTGACGGGGAAAATGTACTGGTCGGCACCGTCTCGGCCGATCCGGGCCATGATGTCCCGGCCGAATGGCTGCCACCCGGCATTCACGATATCGTCGCGCGCGGAAAGCGCGGGACCGGTCCTCACATCCTCACGGGCCCGGTCGCCGTGCGAGGCGCGCGGCCCGGGCAGGTGTTGCAGATCGACATTCTCGATATCAAACTCACGCAACCCTACGGCTACAACATAGTCAGCCCGCTCAAGGGCATGTTCGGCACTGAAACGCCGACGCTGAAGACAACGATTATACCCATTGACCTCGAGACCGGTTCGGCCGAGGTCGCGCCGGGCGTTCACATCCGCACGCGCCCGTTTTTTGGGCAGATGGGCGTGGCGCCGCCACGCGAGTGGGGTCAGCTCGACAGCCGTCCACCCAATCGGTACGGCGGCAACATCGACAACAAAGAGCTCGTTGCAGGCACGCGGCTGTTGCTGCCGATCTGGGTCGAGGGTGCGCTCTTCAGCGTCGGCGACGGCCACGGCGCACAGGGCGACGGGGAGATCAACCAGACCGCGATTGAAACAAGTCTTGACGGGACCTTTCGGTTGTCGCTGCGCGACGATTTCAAACTTGAATGGCCTATGGCGGTAACGCCCGATTACCTCATCACGATGGCGTTCCACGAGGATCTGGACGACGCCGCACGTATTTCCATGCGCGGCATGATCGGCGTGCTGGAACAACAGTATGCAATGGCATTTCACGATGCCTATCGGTTGTGCAGCGTGGCGGCCGACATGCGGGTGACGCAGTTCGTCAACGGCAACCGCGGCGTTCACGTTATGCTGGCGCGAACTGTTCTGGCGCAGTTGCCAGCCAGAATTGACTTCTTTGAATCAATGCCGATGCATGACTCAACAAGAAAACCACCGGCGTGAAGGTCGCAAGTCAAGTAACTCAAAATCAGGGAGGAAATCGATGCCGCGTATCAATCGACGTTCATTCGTGAAGATGGCCGGCGTAGCTGGCGCAAGCAGCGTCATGGGGATATCGGCCCCGTTCGTCGCATACGGGGCGACGGACGTGAAATTGACGTTGCCATGGTTGCCGCTCGGCACGTTCAGCTACGCCTTCGTGGCGAAGAAGATGGGCTTCTGGGAGAAGCGTGGCCTCAATGTCACGATCGACCGCGGGTTCGGATCCGGCAAAGTCTGTGTTCCGGTCGACCAGGGGCAATATGATTTCGGCATTCTTGACCTCGCAGTCATGATGAACTGCGCGAGCCGCGGACTGGACCTCGTTTCTGTCGCCGCTATCTGGCCGATTTCTCCGGTCGGAATTTTTTCGCTCAAAGAAAGCAACATCACCAAGCCCAAAGACCTCGAGGGTCAGACGGTCGCTTTCAACGTGGGCAGCGGCGACTTCCAGCTCTGGCCGGCATTTGTAAAGGCAACCGGCATCGACGACAGCAAGGTCAAAAAAATCACGATGGACCCGGCCGCGTTGATCAAGGCACTGATAGAAAAGCAGGTGAAGGCCGAAGGTAATTTCTTCGGCAGCATCGCACCAAGCCTCTGGGCGCAGGGATTGCAGATCAACAGCATTCTTTACGGCGACTACGGCATCAAGATGCTTAGTAATGTTCTCGCCTGCAAACGCTCGACGATTGAGAAGAAGCCGGAGCTTTGCAAGAACTTCGTCGAAGGCATGATGGAAGGATTGAAATACGTCTATCTCAATCCGAAGAAATCGGTGGACATCCATCTCGACATGGTCAAGGAGTTCAAGGGCGGCAGCGTCACGAACAGGAAGGTCATCGAATATGGACAGGACGTGAGCACGGCGCTTGGCATGGTGCCCGCGTTCAAGGAGAAGGGCATCGGGTACATGGAGCCGAAGCTCGTTCAGCAGACCGCGGATACGGTCGTGAAATATATGGGCGCCAAATCACTGCCGAAGACCGACACGCTGTTCACCAACAAATTCGTCGGGTCTGTGAAATTGACCGATTCGGAATGGAAAGCTACCGAACAACGTTCCGCGAAATTTCTGCCGAAACCCGCCTAGGCCGAGAATGGCGAAGGGCTCGCGATTGCGAGCCCTTTATCGTTCGCATCACGAAGTGCCACACTGCTCAAATCCGTCTTGATTCGGCACGAACGTATCGCCTCGGCGATTGCTTCATCTTTCTTGATCTCATCGAAACGAACATCTGACAAATGCTGGGGACACGACTTGCCGGCTAAAATCATTGACGGGGTGGCGATTGCAAGAAAAATCCGAGCGGAGTGCCGTCAGCGCACGGATGCATTGCGGTCACGTTTCGGCGTGAGCCCTGGCCTTGCCGTAATCCTGGTAGGGTCGGATCCCGCCTCAAAGATTTATGTTCGCAACAAAATCCGAGCCTGCGAGGAAGTCGGTATCCAATCCCAAACAATTTACTATCCGGAAGACGTGTCGCAGCTGGATATCGATGACACGATCGATCGTCTGAATAAAAACCCGCTTATTCACGGCATCTTGGTTCAGCTCCCGCTTCCGAAGCATTTGAATGTTTCAAAAACAATCGAGATGATTTCCGTGGAAAAGGACGTCGATGGCTTTCATTTGTATAATGCCGGCGGATTGATCATTGGGAATACCGCCTTCCCGCCCTGCACCCCATATGGGGTTACAAAAATTCTCGAACACGAATCTATCGAAGTGGAAGGGAAGAACGTTGTCGTCGTAGGCGCGAGCAATATCGTCGGAAAACCGATGGCTCTAATGCTGATGCAACGAGAAGCCACGGTCAGTATCTGCCACGCCAAAACGAAAGATCTAGCGCAGTACACGATTCTGGCCGACATCCTCATTGTCGCCGCGGGCAAGCCTAATTTGATACTGCCCCAAATGATTAAAACAGGCGCGGTGGTGATCGACGTCGGGATTACCAGGCTAAGCAACGGTCGGCTTGTCGGTGACGTCGACTTCAACGGCGTCAAAGAAAAGGCATCTTACATCACCCCGGTTCCGGGAGGCGTAGGGCCCATGACCGTTACAATGCTTCTGGCAAATACGATCGGATCTGCCGAAAGAACTGCGGCGAAAAAATAAGACCGGTGTTCGCCTCGACGATTGTTGGAGCGAGCGGCGGCGAATGTCGACCAGAATCAAAGAATCGAATTTAAACCAGCTGCAATGGCTCGTTCAAAATTGCCTTCCGCTTGTCGTCAACGTAACGGCCTCCGCGGCTTGGCTCGATCCCGAGCAAATGCTCAAGCGGATCGAAGCAGCGATCGACAACTTGCCGCCTGCACCGTTGGAGTTATCAGCTTGCGAGCGAAAATAACCGCGACAGCCTATAGTAGGGTTCATGGCGCTACGCGACGGGCGACGACGATCAGCGATTGAGAACGAGCGGCTACCCGGTTTTCTCCTGGCCGGTGGCCAGCCTGTTTTCTGTCCGACGCTAACGGACCGGCTTAGCCTGCCGCTCTCGTCCATGTTTGGTTGGCAATTCGACCGTACCACCCATCGCAATACACTGTTCTCTACGCACCGCAGCCCAACCACCGTCAGACTTTCGGCAGTTGCCGGGGCTGAGTTGATAGCCGCTTTTGCAAGGTTCTCCGGTGTACGAGTAATAGTCAGCGCCACGATTCACGCAGTATGCCGGCGGCTCGGCGGGCGGCTTACTCTCCGTTTGCGCGGCATTCGCGACGACTGGAATTACACATACCGTAAAGCAAGCAACCACGCGCATGACAACGACCTCGCGCGTGCGACGAAGCTTCTCGGTTCCTGACGGTCGCCTTCTCACCACACTCAGTGCTTCTCCTCAGGCTTATTTGACGCGGCCGCTTCCGCGCGGCGATCGGCTTCCCCGGTTTGTTCAGCGAGCGTTCGGTAGGATTGCGCAAGCACCGTCCATCCCAACCGATATTCTAACGTGGGGTCGTCGCGCGCGTTCTTTTCACAGACTTCGGCGAGATGCGTGTATTGCTGGACATTGGGCATCTCCCTACCTACCTCTCGGTTGCGCGTCTCTTTTTCTAGTTGTCTGCGGCAACGTAGGCAGTCGCACCATCGTTCCTAGGAACAGTCACCTTTCTCGTGAAATGTTTGAAACCCCACAATCAAGTTCACCCAACTCTGGTGATAAAGCACCGCGCCTTTGTTTCCGCGCACGGAACATCGGGCGCTTTGGCGCAACTTGTCGCTTGATGCGTCCGGTCTCCATCGAATAACGAAAGGAGCGAGCGGCATCGGTACCCGATGCGTGCAGCCGCGACCGTCGCACGTAAGCCAAAACCATTTTGCCCCGGCGGCTAGCTGCCCGAGCGTGGCGACGGGTGGTGGAGGGGCGCGCATCGGCTTATCGCAGCGCGATTCTCAGACGCCAGCAAACCCCTCGGCGCTTCTACAATTCCTTTGCTCCGTATCTAAAAGCAAACCACCGAACGTGGCAGTAAATTCTTCCGCGATTTCGCGGTCCGCGAAACACCAGCGCAGGAACTCGCAGTCATCGTGCCGGATATTGCTGGCGCGTACAGATTGAATACCCCGGTCGCGGTGAAAGGCTTCGATTTCGCACGAGGCGTTGCGGGAGTCCGGCGGCGCGGCCAACTCAACTGAATACAAAAACAGTCGTGCGTTCATCCGTGTACGTCGCGCAGACGTTACCCTTGAAAACTTTAGGCACTTTGTTGCGAAAATACGCCCGGCCACAATGTCGCGATTCTGTTTTTGGCTAAGCAGCGATTACTTGAAAGCGTAAAGAGCTATTTTTTGGCTGGCGCCGTCCGGGTCTTAAACGGCGGCTCATAGGTCACATCCGCTTTCGAGTTCCGCTCGGCTTGCTCGGCTAAGCGAGCGTAACAGTCGGCCAGATTTTTCATTTCCGCGGCCAGACGCGCATTGCTCTCTGCGCGCGAGCGCGCGCGAAGCTCAAGCACCTTTTGGCGATATTCTTCGACAGTAGCCATTGGCGGCTTGTGCGCGGAGCCGTATGTCGTTTTTATATGCCCCTACAAGCGACGGGATCAGATTCCGTTCCGGGGGTAAAAGTTTCCGAATAGGTGCCGGTCGTCCTCTGTCCACTCATTATGAAGAGAGCCTTACCCGGCCCGATAGCCTCTGTCCTCCCACGATGTCCGGGCCGTACGCGCGCTTATACCGCGACCGGGGCAGGTCGGAAGCCCCCGCGAAACACGCTCCTAAGGGCTGCAAACGTGTGCGTCCAAACCGGGACTCTGCTGGGTACTCGGCCAAAAAGTATGCGTTTTACTGGGGGTTTTGGGGATTTTGGCGGAGAGAGTGGGATTCGAACCCACGATACGGTTTCCCGTATACACGCTTTCCAAGCGTGCGCCTTCAGCCACTCGGCCACCTCTCCAATCTCAAGACCCTCAAAGAAGGCGCACGCATCTTCACGTCAAGACGCGCGCAAAGCGCGCTAGTGCGCCTTCAGCCACTCGGCCACTTCTCCTTTCAAGTCCCTCAAGAAGGCGCGCCCCTGCCAAGGTCAAGGTGCGTGGACGGCATCTTTTAGCGCCTCGAAGGCGTCCACTTCTTGCGGCTTGGGGCGGGCACTATAGCCATGACCCGATCACAGGCAACAAACCCTCTTTCAACCGGCCTGCTGCTAGGTGATCCAAGGCCCTCCGTATAATATGCTAATTTTCGCCTATGTTTGACCGGCCGCTCGCTTGGCGTCAAAAGTGCGGCCAGGAACCGCGATGGACACTGACGTTTCAGCCTTGCATCTGGTGCTTTCTGCCGATCCGGCCTTGGTTGCCATTGTGCGGCTGTCCCTGGAGGTGAGCCTGAGCGCCGTGGTCTTGGCAGCGGTGATCGGCGTACCGCTCGGCGCCGTGATCGCTTTGACGCGTTTCTACGGCCGCGAGGCGGCGATCGTTGCACTCAATGCGCTCATGGGCCTGCCGCCGGTGGTTGCCGGACTGGCGGTTTTCCTCGCGCTTTCGCACTCCGGTCCCCTTGGGAAATGGGGGCTTCTGTTTACGCCCGGCGCAATGATCATCGCGCAGACGATCCTGGTCACGCCAATCATTGCCGCGCTATCGCGGCAAACCATTGAAGACCTTTGGGCCGAATATCGCGACGAGTTTGCCGCGATGAATGTCGGCGCGCTTGGGCGCGTCGCAACTCTGATCTGGGACGCGCGGTTTTCGCTGGTGACGGCGCTACTCGCAGGCTTCGGCCGCGCGGCAGCGGAAGTCGGCGCCATCATCATCGTTGGCGGAAACATCGACGGCTTCACGCGCACCATGACGACAGCGATCGCGCTGGAGACGTCGAAAGGAAATCTGCCGCTCGCAATCGGGCTCGGCATGGTGCTGATCGCCATCGTGATTGTAATCAACGCACTGGCGTGGAGCGCGCGCCGCGCCGGCGAACGACTCGCTGGATGAAGATGCGCGCGCCCGTTGCAGAATTGCCGATTACGTTCGACAAGGCGCAAGTCGCGGTCGGGAAAATTATCATTCTCGACGATATCTCGCTGAAGATTTCGAGCGGCGCTCCAACCGTCTTAATCGGCCCGAACGGCGCAGGAAAAACGACTCTGCTGCGCGTGGCGATGGGCCTTGTGCGCGTAACGCAAGGGCATGTGACCTGGGGCGGGCGCGATGATGTGGCGCCGACGCGGCGCGCGATCATGTTCCAGCGCCCGGTGATGCTTCGGCGCAGCACTGCCGGCAACATACGATACGCCCTGAAAACAGCCGGGGCACCGCGTAGCAATTGGGAGCGGCAAATGGCCGGCTTGCTCGAGCTGGTCGGCCTCACGGGACTCGAGCGGCGGCCGGCACGTCGGCTTTCCGGCGGCGAGCAGCAGCGTCTCGCTCTTGCCCGTGCGCTGGCTCGCGATCCGGCTGTGCTCTTTCTCGACGAGCCGACCGCAAGCCTTGATCCCGCTGCGACCAAGGCAATCGAGGACATCATTGCAAACGTTGCCGCGCGCGGCGTGAAGGTAGTGATGTCAACGCACGATCTCGGTCAGGCCAGGCGCATCGCCGGGGAAATCGTCCTGCTCCACCGCGGTCGCATGATCGAAAGCGGGGCCGCTGACACATTCTTTGCAAATCCGAAAACCGAAGAAGCAAGAAAATTCATCGCCGGCCAGTTGCTGGTCTAGTCACAAAAAAAGAACGGAGGGTTCTCATGTTTACACGTCGGATATTTGCCGCTGCGCTCGCGCTTTGTGCGGCCGCGCTCACTGCGCCGCAATCGTTCGCGCAAGACAAATCGATCGTGGTTGCCTCCACGACGTCGACGCGGGACTCCGGCCTGTTCGGTTATTTGCTGCCGTTGTTCAAGCAAAAGACGGGCATCACCGTAAAGGTTGTGGCGCAAGGCACCGGGCAGGCGCTCGACACTGGCCGGCGCGGCGATGCCGACGTCGTGTTCGTGCACGCGAAGGCGCAGGAGCTGAAATTCCTTTCCGAAGGCCAAGGCGTGAAGCGCTTTCCGGTGATGTATAACGACTTCGTTTTGATCGGGCCGAAGAACGATCCGGCCGGCATCAAGGGCATGAAGGATGTCGCCAAGGCATTCAAAGTGCTGCACGACAAGCAACAGTCGTTTATTTCGCGCGGCGACCGCTCCGGAACGCACAGCGCCGAGTTAAGGCTCTGGAAAGCAGCCGATATCGACATCGCAAAGGATCACGGCCCCTGGTACAAGGCGATTGGCCAAGGCATGGGTGCTGCGCTCAACACCGCACAAGCCAGCAACTCTTATGTGCTGTCCGACCGCGGCACGTGGATTCATTTCAAGAACAAGGGCCACCTTCAAATTCTGGTCGAAGGCGACAAGCGCATGTTCAATCAGTACGGCGTGATGCTGGTGAACCCTGCGAAGCATCCGAACGTGAAGAAAGATCTCGGCCAGCAGTTCATCGATTATCTGATCTCGCCGGAAGGCCAGAAGACGATCGCCAACTACAAGATCAACGGCCAACAATTGTTCTACCCGGACGCAAACGATCCGAACGCGTAATGGCCATCGTCATTCCGGGGCGCGGCCGAAAGGCCGCGAACCCCCAGCGCTGTAGAGTATGGATTCCGGCCCCGCTCGCTTCGCTCGCGTCCTGGAATGACAGCGTATGCATGACTATCCTTTCGTAACTGCGCCGGACAATGGCTCACGCCGATACCATCCATCTCTACGCCGCGGGCGGCTTGCGCGTGGCACTGAACGATGTGGCTGACGCCTTCACGGCGCAAACCGGCACCAGGATCGAGGCAAAATACGGCCCATCCGGCCTGCTCAAGGATGAAATCGCTACGCACGCGGCTCACGCGGGTTGACGACCGGCCTCGGCGGCGCAAGCCATATGGAAATTATCGAGCTTCTGGCGCGCAATGTTGCGGGCGAAAAGAAAGGCGAGCTCAGCGAAGTAACGATCGGGCAGGTCGTGCAGTGGAATCCGGACGTGATCATCGCAGCGAACCGCAACGTTGCGAAAGAAGTCCGAAACGACTCCGACTGGAAGCCGATCAAGGCGGTGCGTGAGGATCGTGTCCATGCTGCTCCTTCTTTGCCGTTCGGCTGGATCGACGCCCCGCCCTCCGCCAATCGGCTGATCGGCCTGTGGTGGCTCGCAACCACACTCTATCCGCAGCATTTCAAGGAGGATGTGCGCGAGCTGGCGCGTGAGTTCTTCGCCAAGTTCTATCACGTTACGCCAACGGACGCCGCCATCGGCCATGTGCTGGAAGCGCGGACTTAGTTTTCGCCGTTCACCTGCAGCGGATAAGTGAGCGTGCCGTTCGTCCTTGGGCGTGCGGCCGGCGTCATCGTCGCCGGCGAGACTTTGCCCGGCGCCATGATATGAAACACCTGTTCCCCGCCGGCGAGCAAATAGTCAGCGATGATCCGGCGATGGCAGCGCCACCAGACCGCCTCCGCACACATCACCACGGAACGCCTTTTGCTTCCTAATTCGCGCAGCCGGGCAAGCCCGGACCGGAAGCCATCGGTCATCGCGTAATCGGCATAGTTGTGAAAGCTCTGATTCTGCCAAAAGCCGTTGACCTTCGGCGCAATATCGCGCGAGCGCGGGCGCAAGCCTCCAAGCGCGGCCAAGTGTTCGTAGCCAATTTGACGGCCGGCAAGTGTTTCGCCGAGAACATCCGCGTTGAATTGGGGATTGGTGCGCGAGCGCGGCACCGTGCGCACATCAACGACGAAGCCAACATCCGACTCGGCCAGCAAGCCGATAAATTCGCCGATAGGATGCGTCGAATGACCGATGGTAAAGAAAGGAAGATCCATGCCGGTCATATGGCGGCTTTCCGGGTTTACTTCCACAGCAAAGGGCATTAAGCGCCGCTTTCAAGAAAGCCGGCGAGCGCCTACATTAGCTGCATGGCCAAAGATCCCTACATCATCCAGCCCAATCCGCACGATCCCCGATTGACCGAGCGAGTCACCGGAATCGATCAAACCGGAGCGACGATCGAAACCGCGGTGACGGTCGAGCGGGCGCTGACGATTTTCCTCAATGCGCAGGAGATCGTCACGGCGATGACGATCAATGACTACCCGGAATATCTCGCGATCGGCTATCTGCTCAACCAGAACATGCTGCTGCCGGACGACATTGTGACCGGCGTCGATTACGACGAGGAACTTGCCGCCGTTGTGGTTCGCACCAAACGCAAGACGAATTACGAAAAGAAGCTGAAGAAGAAAGTGCAGACCTCCGGCTGCGCCCAGGGCACCGTATTCGGCGACCTCATGGAGGCGCTGGAGGAGATCAAACTGCCGAAAGCGGAGCTGCGCACGTCGTGGCTCTACAGACTGACCCACGAGATCAACACCACGCCATCGCTTTATCTCGAAGCGGGCGCGATCCACGGCTGCGTGCTGGCAAAGGGCGACCAGCCGCTCGTCTATATGGAAGACGTCGGCCGCCACAACGCTGTCGACAAGATCGCCGGCTGGATGTTCAAGGAGAAGGTCAAGCCTGACGACAAGATTTTCTACACCACCGGGCGGCTCACCTCCGAGATGGTTATCAAGACGGTGCGCATGGGCATTCCGATCTTGATTTCGCGCTCCGGTTTCACCGCCTGGGGCGTCGAGCTTGCGCGCAAGGCCAATTTGACGCTGATCGGCCGTGCGCGCGGCAAGCGTTTCGTCGCACTCGCGGGTGAAGACCGAATCGTGTTCGATCAGGACCTCGCATTTGTCGAGGAAGAAAACGCCAAGCACAGGCGCAAGGCCGCTGTGCATGATGAGTAATGTGCCGCCCACCCTCGGCCTCGTACTTGCCGGCGGACTGGCACGGCGCATGGGCGGCGGCGACAAGGCGCGCCTGGAGATCGGCGGCGTCACGATTCTCGACCGCGTACTGGCAACGCTGTCGGCGCAGTGCACCGGCATCATCATCAATGCCAATGGCGACCCGAAGCGTTTTGCCGACACCGGATTGACGGTTATCGCCGATAACGTGCCCGATCATCCTGGCCCGCTCGCAGGCATTCTCGCCGGACTCGATTGGCTTGCCGCGCAAAACAACGGCATCGAATGGCTGCTGAGCGTGCCGGGCGATTGCCCATTCCTGCCGGACGATCTGGTGGAACGGCTGCACGCAGCGCGGCGCAAGATGGGCGCCGGCGTGCCGCTCGCCTGCGCGCGTTCCGGCGAGTGGCGCCATCCGGTCGTCGGCCTGTGGCCGCTCGCCTTGCGTGCCGATCTGCGGCATGCGCTGGTGGACGAAGATTTGCGCAAGATCGAGGTGTGGACGGGACGGCACAGCCTTGCCGTCGCCGATTGGCCGGACAAACCGATCGATCCATTTTTCAACGTGAATACGCCGGATGACGCCCGGCGCGCGGCGGAAATTGCCAGCGGCGGCTGATCGTCAGCCCGTCAGCTGCGCATAAGAAAGAAAGCCGACACGCGCGCCAGATCTGATCTCGGTTACGTCGTCCGGAAATTCGAGCAAGCCGTCTGTCTCCGTCAGTGACGTGATGATGCCTGCGCCTTCCTGCGGGTGTTTCACCGCCTCGATCTCGCCATCCGGCGCCCGGCGCAGCACGACACGCACGTATTCCCGGCGGCCCTTCTTTTTCCTGAAGGCAAAGGCGGCACGCACCGGCAACGCCACCAGTTTTTGCGGCTCGGCGCCTGCCAGCCGCAGCAACAGTGGCCGCACGACACGTACGAACGTGACAAAAACCGCAACGGGATTGCCGGGCAGCCCGACGAACGCGGCGCCGCTCCCGGCATCTTCGCCGCGGACAACGCCCATCGCCACCGGCCGTCCTGGCTTGATGGCGACGCGCCAGAACACGAGCTTGCCGATGCGCTCGACCGCATCGCGTACGTAATCAGCTTCACCGGTAGAGACGCCGCCGGAGGTGATAATGAGGTCGTGGTCCGCAGCAGCAGCGTGCAATGCCCGCGCAAGCTCCTCCGGCTTATCGGCAAGGATGCCGAGATCGGTCACCACGGCACCGAGCCGCTCAAGCAGGTCCGACAACAAATAACGGTTGGCATCGTAGATCGCCGCGCCGCCGCGCTTCGTGCCCGGCTCCACCACTTCGTCGCCCGTCGAGAAGATTGCGACCTTGAGACGGCGGCGCACGTCGAGCTCGGTCAGGCCGAGCGCTGCGGCAAGGGCGATGTGGCGCGCTTCGAGCACCGTGCCTGCCGGAATGGCGACACTGCCAGCGCGCAAATCTTCGCCGGCAAGGCGGCGGTTCGCGCCTTTTTTCAATCCGCTCGGCAAGGTAACGCTGTCGCCGTCAGCCTTCACATCCTCCTGCATGAAAACGGTATCGGCACCCGCCGGCATCGGCGCGCCCGTGAAGATGCGAATCGTTTCGCCTGCGCCGAGCACGGCGTCAGCGCGCCTGCCTGCAGTCACACGCCCGGAAATCTTCAGCCGCGTTTCGCCGTTGAGATCGGCATGGCGAACGGCATAACCGTCCACCGCGGAATTGTCGAAGAGTGGCAGATCGACCGGCGCTTTCACATCCGTTGCAGTGACGCGAGTCCGTGCATCGTGGAGCCTGACGCGCTCGGTCTCCTTGACCGGCACGATCCGAGCGGCGATCAGCGCCTCCATCTTCTCGATCGGCATCAGCGGGCCGGAGAACGCGAAACAATCGTCGGTGAGTTGCGCCATCAGACATTCACCCGAAGGGCGCTTATCGGCACTGCACGCGTGAGCATTAAATCGGCAATCGCTTCGATGTCATTCAGATCGACTGTCGGTACTCCCGCCTGCGGCAGCGGCGTATCGCACGCAATCGCAACGATGTGCGGGTCTTCCGGATACAGCAGCGGCTTGCCGTTTTCGGCGCGATAAATCTCAAGCTTGGGAAACTTGTCGCGTTTGAAGCCTTCGACCAGCACAAGATCGACCGGCGACATCTTGGCGAGCAGGTCCGGCAGATTCCATTCCGGTTCTTCCCGCAACTCATGCAGGATCGCCCAGCGTCTGGCTGACGAGATGATCACTTCGGTGGCGCCGGCAGCGCGATGAAAAAACGAATCCTTCCCCGGCTGGTCAAGGTCGAAGCCGTGGTGGGCGTGCTTCAACGTGGAGACGCCCAGGCCGCGGGCGATCAGACGCGGAATGACCTTTTTGATCAGCGTGGTCTTGCCCGATCCGCTCCAGCCGGCAAGCCCGATGATGCGCATAGGATCCTTTTTTGGCGTATTTGTTGGCGCGTCCATGACCGTCCTTATAACAGATGGATGGCGGTTTTCGCCCGACCGGTATGTCAATTTGCCGGCTGCATGCCGAGTGCCGCAATGCGCTCGCGCACCGCTTCATCTCGCAACGCAGCCAAAAAAGCCTGCACCGCCGGCCGCGCGCGATTCGCCTCAACGAGCAGGAAATCGTAGTGCTCGGGCGACAAAGGAATGAAGCCGAGGCCGTAAAGTTTCGCCACCGGTTCGATCGCAACGCCCCAGTCGGCACGCTGCTGCGCAACCGCAGCAGCGACGGCATTGTGCGATTTTGGCTGGTTCGTATAGCCCGGCGGTCGCGCGCCTCCAAGCAACTTGTCGATCAGCACGCGCGTGCCGGCACCGGCGTTGCGATTGACCATCAGACAATCGGGATCACCCGTTACCAACTCGCGGACGGCATCAACGCTTTTTCCTTCGAAGCGCTTGTCGTTCGGGCGGAATACAATTCCTTGCAGACGTTGCCAGCCGCGCACGAGCGACAAGC
>DASUKT010000154.1:0-6115 GCA_036278575.1 Pseudolabrys sp.
ACCCGACGCAAAGCGCACGAAAGTCTTTGGTTCATGCGCCAAAGCGAACAGCCGTTCACCCGAGCCGATCGGCACGATGCGGTCCTGCTCACCGTGCAGCACCAGCAGCGGGGCATGCACTTTGACAATGCGTTCGTCCGACCGGAACGCGTCCCGGATTAACCAACGCACCGGTAAATAAGGGTACGCGGCGGCGCCGATGTCCGCCGCTGACGTAAACGGTGCGTCCAGAACAAGCGCGCCAACCGGCCGTTCGGCCGCAAGCGCTACCGCCAGGCCGGTGCCGAGCGATTCGCCGAACAGCACGATACGCTGCGGCGCAATATGCGCGGCGGCAAAGTCGTAAGCCGCGCGCGCGTCGCGCAGCAGGCCCTTCTCGGTCGGATGCCCGCTCGATCCGCCATACCCGCGGTAACACAACGCAAGCAGCCCATTACCATCGGCGACAAGCGTACGAAAGCGTTCGGCGCGCAAATCGAGGCCGCCGGCATTGCCCTGAAAATAGATGATGAGCGGTTTCTGACCGCGCGGCGCGACATGCCACGCGACGAGTTGCTCGCCGTCACTACTTGTGAGCTCGATTTCTTCCGCTTCCGGCAGACCGCATGCTTCAGGCGCCGCGCAGCGCGGGCCGGGGAAATACATGAGCCGGCGCTGAAAAGCGAACATCAGCGCGAGCGCGCCGCAATAGAGGACGGCGAGCGCAATCAGCAGCCATTCCAGAAAATTCATGCGCGGTGGGAGTGATCGGTAGGCATTGCATCACGCCAATAGCCGCTCGTCCCCGCGGACCCAGCGAAAAATAGCTGACATTTCAATGCTGCTCTGGATTCGCCGCTTGCGCGGGAATGAGCGGCCGTGTGGTTCGACCTTAGCAGAGTACGCCTTAGTCCAGCGCAAACGCCATGGTCGAGAGCAACGCGAGTTCGGCCTGGCGACTGTCGAGCCGCGTGTGCTGGACGACGATGGGCACGTTCGACGCAATCACGCTGGAGTAATCCGTGTTCGTGGGAATCGGTGCCGGGTCTTTGAACTCGTTGAAGCGCAAATGCCGCGTGCGCCGCGCGCCGACATTGAACACATAGGGGCCGACGGGCTCGCGATCGGCAAAGTACACCGTGATCTCCACGCGGGCATCGCTATCGCCCGCGTTCAGAATGCACACGGTTTCGTGGCTCAGCATCTCGCGGCTTTTGCCGGGCGAGTCCGGGGGAATGTAACCCTCGGCAATAGCCCACGTGCGGCGTCCAATATTATTCGGCATGAACTTGCTCCAATTGTTTAATCAATGCTCCCGCCCCACCAGAAACGCGCCGCGGCAATCTTGGTTGCAGGAATGCTAGAACCCTGCGCAAGCCGATTGAATGACGATCCCGACGGACTGCTGTTTGAACCGTGCCTTGTAAGCCCGGGCCACGGCATCGATGCGCTCGCGCGCCGTCTCGCTGTCCGGCATTACGATAATGACGACCTTGCTCGACTCGTTGTTGACCGCCCTGCCCTTCGGACCCCGCCACCAGCCCCGCCCATCAAGCACCGTCAGACCCGAAAAGCGCGGTGCAATTTCGCGGGCGACAAATCGCTGCCATTTCTTCCCGCTGACGCCGAGCCTTCCGTCGATCTCACGGCCGAAGAACATCTCCACGCGCAGCATCGGCTTGAGCGGCGTCCGGCAGGCCGGCTCCTGCGCCATCACGAGCGGCGACTGCAGAACGAGGAAAATGGAAATCAAGCCCTTCAGACGCTGCATCAAAAGATGATAGCACAGCGAACATGGGCCAACCGATCATTCGTCCTGCATCTGCCATCGACGACGATGCCATCTGGGCGATCCTCGAGCCGACCTTCCACGCCGGCGAGACCTATCCCATTCCGCGCGACATCGACCGTACCGGCGCGCTGGCCTACTGGCGCGCGCCGGGGCACGAAGTATTCGTAGCCGAAACCGGTGGGACGATCCTTGGCACCTATTACCTGCGCGCCAACAATCGCGGCGGCGGCGTGCATGTGGCGAATTGCGGCTACATCGTCGCACCGGGCGCATATGGCCGCGGCGTCGCGCGCGCCATGTGCGAGCATTCGCTCGATCGGGCGCGCAAGCGCGGCTTTCGCGCCATGCAATTCAATTTCGTCATTTCGTCGAACGAGCGCGCGGTGAAGCTGTGGCAATCGTGCGGATTCAAAATTGCGGGTACGCTGCCGGCCGCCTTCGAGCATCCCGCGCGCGGATTTGTGGATGCGTATGTGATGTATCGCGCGCTCTGAATGCGCGACATGGAGAAAGGGCGCGGCTACACTCGGTTAGGCGTCGCCGTGGTGTAATTCTCCAACGGATTCTTTTTTGGATCTAGAGTGCGGCTTTTCTCATGCCGGTCGACAAGATCGGGAATGAGCGCGTGCGCGTGTTCGCCGTTAACGACGGCCTGCGCTTCAGGCCCGAGGGCGCGCAGAGCTTCAATGTAGGTAACGACCTGCGCATCATCTCTTACCGCCTGCGGATAATCGGTCGCAAACACGATGCGCGACGCCGGCAATTCAGCGAGACCGCTCCGCACCCATGCAGCACCGTACTCGGCCGCGTGTTCAAAGGTCGACCAGCCGCAGCAGTCGAAAAACAGCCGATCAGCCAGGTATTCATCGAAGGGTCTTTGCGGCTGCCGGCCATGCCGGGGAAGCCCCGCGGTTCCGGCGAGCGCACGCTGCTGCAAGCCAAGGATGCGCGGCAGGAAACGTCCGATCCCACCGCCGAAATGTGGCAGCAGAATACGCAAGGTCGGCAGCTCGTCGAGCACGCCGGAGTTGATCAGGCGCACCGTCGCTACCATCACGGAGAATTCCCAACCGAGCATCCGGCCAAGGTCGTCTGCGTCCATCGCGCTCCAGGCAATAACGCGCGGGAGCGGATGGATGAAAACGTAAAGTCCAAGATCGGCAACAGCTTTCCAGAACGGGCGCAATTCCTCGGCATCGAGCTGCTGTCCGCGACATTCGGAAGCGATGACCGCGCCGGGAAAGCGGAGCGACACCGCGCATCGCTTGAGTTCGGCAGCGGCGGCCTGCGGGTCAAGCGCCGGCACGTGCGCAAGACCGATGAACCTGCCCGGATAGTCTCGCGCAGCTTCATGGAGCCGATCGTTGATTATCCGGCAGGTCGCAAGGTCCGGCTGGTCGAAGCCAGAGCCGCAGGACAGAACCGCCATGTCGATGCCGGCACGGTCCATCATGCGCACATGCGCAGCGAGGTCGGCAAGCAAAGGATTGAACCGATATTTGGGATTGCCGTTCTCATCGAGGGAAAGCCTGCTGGCGTCGGCACCGCGTTCCATCAATTCGGGTGGCGTGTAGTGGTGCTGGAAATCCACGATCATGATTTGCTCCGCGTACGCGAGGATGGATATGCCAATATGGCATGCCAATGGATATGTCAGGGGAGCAAGTCTGCCCTCAGGGCGTGAGAAAATTGAGCCTGCGGACAACCGGTTTCCATAATTGCTGCTCGCTGCGAATGAAGTCGCCGACCTCTTTAGGAGAAAGCGGACGGCTCGATGTACTCAGCGCCGCGAACCGCTTGCTAACGTAAGGCTCGGCGAGCACCGCCCTCAGATCCCGGTTTAACTTGTCCACGATCCACACCGGCGTGCCGTGCGGGGCAACCAGCACGAACCAGCCCGAAGCGGCGAAGCCGGGCACGGTTTCGGCCACGGTTGGCACATCGGAATGTGACGCCAGACGGTTGGGTGAAGCGATGGCGAGGAGTTTGAGCCCGCCCGCGGCAGCCGGACCGCCGAGCCCATCGATAAGGACTGGCACCCGGCCGCTGGTCACGTCGCTCATGGCTTGCGCGCTCCCGGGATAGTAAACTGAGGTGATATCGGCGCCGGATCGGATGCGGAACAGCTCGGTGGTCAGGTTCGGCAAACTGCCGCGGAATGATACAGCGGCGGTGAGCCCGCCCGGCGTGCGCTTCGAGAGTGCGATCAGTTCCGGCAGCGACTTGACCGGAAGTGCCGGCGAAACCGCGACTCCCATCGGCACCTCGCCTACGAAACCAACCGGTACAAAATCGTCAATATCGAACGGAAGACGAGCGTGCGTCTGCGGAAGCACGACGAACGCCGACGCGAGTGCCATGAACAAGGTCATGCCATCCGGCGGCGCGCTTGCAGCGGCGCGCGCAGCGATGAGGCCGCCGGCACCCGGCATGTCGACCAGCACAGCCTGCTTGCCCCAGCGCTTGCTGAGGCCTTCGGTCACCAGCCGAATCGCCACATCGGCGCCGCCGCCCGGGGCCTGCTGGCTAATGATTTTGACCGGACCCGACGGATAATTCCCCGCCTGGCCATGGGATCCGGTCAATGGCGAGACGGCAAACAGGCAGAGCAATACAGCTTCAAACCAGAAACGGCGCCCTGTCATCATATTTCCCCCCCACTAAAATGATTTCAGCGGCAAAAAATCACGGTTGAGCTGACAACTGCGCGGGGGCCAAGAACTTGGCGACCCCGCGTATTGCATCCGCGCCGATCAGCGTACGGACAAAGACAGCGGCGGCGCATCCTCCAAATGATTTATGGCTCTGAAAATTTTTATTTGGCGGCTGCCGGAATAAACGGTCGGCACGCGGCTTCGTCGAGGCACCATGTTATGGTGCGCGCGCTTTGACGCGTTCGCGAGAGCCGCAGCACTCCATGCCCGCAAAAACTCCCTGGGGATCGGTCGCCGCGCTGCTCGTCGCCGGCGTCATCGTCGCGTTGCAGATCGGCAAGGCGATCATCGCGGTACCCGTGCTGCAAAAAGATATGGGCCTCTCGCTGACCTTTGCCTCCTCGATCATCGGCGCATACGGCGTGATCGGGGCATTCGGCGGGCTGCCGGCCGGCATCGCCATCTCGCTGTTCAGCGCGCGCAAGGCGCTACTGGCAGGCCTGATTGCTTGCGGAGCCGGCAGCCTCGCGGGCGCGGCCGCGGCCAACGGCACGATGCTGATCGCAACACGCGTCGTGGAAGGCTGCGGCTTTCTCGTAGCCGTGATCGCCATTCCGCGCCTGCTGCGCAGCATCGCCGCCCCGCGCGATAGCGAAATCGTACTCGCACTGTGGGGCGCCTACATGCCGGCGGGCTCGCTCGTGATGATGCTCGCGGGACCGCACCTGATGGCTTTCGGCTGGCAGACGATGTGGGTCGTCAACGGCGCGGTCGTGCTCGGCTATGCGCTCTTTCTGCTCGCCTTCGATTTCAGAGAGCCGGCTGCCGCAAGCACGGCGCACGAGACCGGCGGCAACATTCGTGCCGTGCTCGGCGCGCCGGGACCGATTTTACTGGCCGGCATGTTCGGACTCTACACGTTCCAATACGCGGCAATGACGGGATTGCTGCCGGTTTTGCTGGTCGATCGCCTGCATCTGTCGATTGCAGGCGCGGGCGCCGTGGTGGCGATCACCGTCGCCGCAAATGCCCTCGGCAATGTCTCGGCGAGCGCGTTGCTGCGGTTCGGCGTTCCGTTCTGGGCCATTGCGGCGTGCGCATTCGCTTTCGCCACATGTGCAGGATTTGGCGTGTTCACGGACACGCTGCCGCTTGTAGCCGTCGCGGCGCTCGCATCCATAAGTCTGGCGCTGACCGGCATGATCCCGGCCTCGATCTACGCAGCCTCGCCGAAATTCGCGCCGGCACCCGCCGTTCTCGCCATTGCGCTCGGTCTCATTACGCAGGCGAGCAACATCGGCAATCTCGTCGGACCGCCGGCGATGGCGGCGGTTGTCGATACATTCGGCTGGGGCCGCGCGCCTTTCCTGTTCGCCGCGGTCACCGGAACGGGCGTTGCGATATCGCTGCTGCTGTGGAGACTGACGAAGCGATAGCGACGTCGGCGGCGTTTCACATCGCCTTGACGATGCTTTCGGTCATCTTCTTGGCGTCGCCGAGCAGCATCATGGTGTTGTCGCGGTAGAACAGCGGATTGTCGATGCCGGCATAGCCGGAGGCGAGCGAGCGCTTGATGAACATTACGGTGCCCGCCTTCCACACTTGCAGTACCGGCATGCCGTAGATCGGTGACTTGGGATCTTCCTCTGCCGCCGGGTTGGTGACGTCGTTGGCGCCGATGACGAAGGCG
>DASUKT010000155.1:0-2889 GCA_036278575.1 Pseudolabrys sp.
TCCAGGCTTTGCAGGCAGAACTGGATTGCTTCGCTTCGCTCGCAATGACGGCGCATAGGTCAGTTTCGCCATTTCAATTTCTCCACGCCCAGCCGCCATCGGCGTAGACGTCGGTGGTGAGGATGTCGAGCGGCGGCATCGGTGCGGCTTTGCACACCTCCGTCGCGTCATCGACTTCCTTGCGCACGCTGGCGTCGATTTCCTCGATGACCTGATCGGCTACACCGAACTGCTTCAGCCGCTCGCGATAAATCTTGATCGGATCGCGCAGCTTCCAGCGATCGAGCTCGCCCTCGGGGCGATATTTCGCCGGATCGGCGCGCGAATGGCCGCTGTAGCGATAGGTCATGCATTCGATCAGCGACGGTCCCTCGCCTGCGCGCGCTTTGGCAAACGCCTTCTGCGCGGCGCGATAGACCAGGTCGGCATCGTTGCCGTCGACGACAATGCGCTCAAGCCCATAAGACGCGGCACGATCCGCCGCCGGATGCTCGACGGCGGTCACATCGCCGATGGGCGTGTATTCCATGTAGAGATTGTTCTCGCACACAAACACCACTGGCAATTTCCAGACGGCGGCAAAGTTAAGCGCCTCGTGGAACGCGCCGATGTTGGTGGTGCCGTCGCCGAAGAAGCAGACCGACACGTCCTGGTCGCCTTTGTATTGCGCCCGCCAGGCCGCACCACAGGCGATCGGCAGATGCGCGCCGATGATGGCGTAGGAGCCCATGACGCCGTGCTTCTCGGAGGTGAGATGCATCGAGCCGCCCTTGCCGCGCATCAGACCGTTGTCGCGCTGCATCAGCTCGCCGAGCACCTTCTCGACCGGCACGCCGCGGGCCAGGGTGTGGGCATGGCCGCGATAGGTGCAAAAGCTCAAGTCGCCCTTCTGCATGGCTTCGGCAAAGCCCGCCGCGATCGCCTCCTGCCCGAGCGACAGGTGGCTCGTGCCTTTGACCAGGTTTTGCAGGAACAGGTCGTAAGCGCGCTGCTCGGCCTCGCGCAGGCGAACTTGCGAGCGGTAAAGCGCCAAGCGCTTTTCCTCGCCGATATCGTCGTTCAAGCCCGAGCCGGCCGGCTGCGGGGCTCGGTCCTTTACTGTCGACATGAATGGTCCTCAAAGAGCCAAAATTCGTGTTCGGGGCAAAACTTAGCCCCTGGAGCGAAGGGCTCGCAACTAGCCCTGCGGAATTCCTGTCATTCCATGAGGCTCTCATTGACCGTTCGCCGGCCCACTTTGTGGTCCCGGTGCAGGAGGTAGAGGCCGGAGGCGACCACCACGGCGACCCCCGCAAGCGTCCAGCGGTTGGGCAGGTCGCCAAATACGAGGTAGCTCAGCACGATCACCCACACCAGTTGCGTGTAAAGAAAGGGCGCCAGCACGGCCGGCGGCGCAAGCCGGTGGGCGATAATCAGGAAATAGTGCCCGATGCCTGCCGAGCGCGCCCGAAAGGACCATCAGCGCGATGATGAGCGGGTCGTGCGGCGTGTGCCAGAAGAACGGAACCAGCGCGCACATCAAAGCGGCGCCGACAATGTTGGAATAAAAGAGCGTCGTTTCATTGGAATCGGTGCGTGCAAGAATGCGCGTCGCAATCATGTAAAAGCCGTAGCAAAAGACCGACAGCACCGAGAGCAGTGCGGCCGGGTGGATGCCGCCGAACCCGGGCCGCGCGACCAGCACCACGCCGGCAAAGCCGACGATAATCGCGCTCCAACGCCGCCAACCGACCCACTCCCCGAGCATCGGTCCCGACAGGACCGCCACAAGGAACGGCGTGGAAAACATGATCGTCGTCGTCTGATCGAGCTGGAGCCAGCGCAGCGCAAGAAAATTAAAGGCGGTCGAGCCAAGCAAGAGAACCGAGCGGCCGAATTGCAGCCATGGCCGCGACGTGCGCATGAGCGCCGGACGCGAGACCGGATTGGACAGAATTAGCGCCAGCAGGAAACCGCCGGTGTAACGCGCCCACACCACCTGAACGGTGTCCATGTATTGATTCAGATATTTCGCCGTGGTGTCGAGGCTGGCGAAAAACACGACCGTCGCGCAGATGAACGCGATGCCGGCAAACCGCTGGCGGCGTTGCTTGGCAGCGTCAGTCATAGGACGGCAATTGTTTGCTTTGTCATTCCGGGGCGCGCGGAACGCGCGAACCCGGAATCCAAGGCCACGCACACTCTTTGTCGCTCTGGATTCCGGATCGCCGCTGCGCGGCGTCCGGAATGACGAAATAGGGGCATCAATACGTCGCCCGTCCGCCGGAAATATCGAACACCGCGCCGGTGGTGAACGAGCAATCGGCCGAGGCGCAGAAGGCGGCAAGACTGGCGATCTCCTCCACCGTGACGAAGCGCCCGCGCGGAATTTTCGACAGCATGAAATCGATGAACGGTTGCGTCATCTGGTCGAAGATCGCGGTGCGTGCGGCCGCCGGCGTAATGCAGTTGACCGATATATGGTAGTTCGCGAGCTCCTTGCCCAGCGACTTCGTCAGCGCAATCACACCCGCTTTGGAGGCCGAATAGGCGGAAGCGTTCGCATTGCCCTCCTTGCCGGCAACAGACGCAATGTTGACGATGCGGCCATAGTTTCGCGCGATCATCGCGGGCGTCAGCGCGCGGCAACAGTTGAAGGTGCCGTCGAGATTGATCGACAGCACATTTCGCCAAGCGTCGAGCGGATATTCCCAGGTGTTGAAATTGGGTCCGGCGATGCCGGCATTGTTGACGAGAATGTCGATGCGCCGAAAAGCCTTCAGTGTCTCGTCCCGGGCGCGCTCGACATCTGCATAACTCGTCACGTCGGCCGAAACGACGATGGCCTTACCGCGCTTTTCGAGTTCTTTTGCGGTTTTTTGCGCAAGCGGCATGTCGCGGTCCCAGATG
>DASUKT010000156.1:0-10903 GCA_036278575.1 Pseudolabrys sp.
GAAGCCAGCCGCGGACACGCGAGCCATTTTTCGATCGTTCCGACGGTCCTGCAGTTGATGGGCTACAGCCGTGAGGACGTCGACAAGATGTACGGCGAATCCCTTTTGGAAAAGAATACGCGGCCTGCCGGTTTCACGACCGGAGATATCTTTGGCCTGTTCTCATCGAAGGTCCGTTGGCATCCGCTCGACCTGAGCAAGGATTATCTGGAGCCCGCTGCTCTATCGCAGCCTACCGCATCGCCGAGTGTTTCGATGCGCAGTCCGAAATCCGGAGCGACGGCGGTCAGATAGGTTGTTCGGCAGGACAAGACGAGAATTGCGCCGAAGCGTTGCGATGATACTTGCCGGTGGCGATATATAGGCCCCAGACAACGCCCATCAGCAAAAAGAAATGACGCCAGTGGTCGGTATCGACCACGGCTCCTTCGAGCGCGTTGCCGGAAAATGCGGCAAACGCCGTCACCAGGTAAGATTGCCACGGCGTCCGCACGAACACGCTGCGCCACGCAACCGCGATCGTTGCCAGCACCGCAAGTATGTAAGCAATGCCGCCGACCCAGCCGTAAACCAGAAAGCCTTGAAGATAGACATTGTGCTGCTGCTGGCCGTAAACATGGCCGAACTGGAATGGGCCCATCCCATTTGGAAACTTGAGCAGCGCCGCAACTGCCAATTCCTGCAGCCTGAAGCGGCCGCCCTGGCCGACATCGTAGAACTGAATTGCGTGCGCTCGAATATCGAACATTTCTTTCACAGAATCGAGAGAGAGCAGACCGACGATGAGAAGGGCCAGCGCAATGAAGCCGACGGCGCAATAGGTGACGATGCGAAACCTCTGCCGGCCCGTTGGCGCGGTGACGATGAAAATGCCGAAGCTGATGACGGCCGCGATGCTAAAAACAACCCAGGCACCGCGTGAAAAGCTGAGCAGCAGGCCGATCAGAAGAATCGCGAGCAGAACCAGATCGCGCAGACGCACGCGGTTCAAAACCATGCGCGCCATGATGATCAGCGCCGGCCAGATCAGGTAGGGCGCGTAAACGTTCGGGTCCTTGAACGTACCCATGGCGCGCTCGTTTTGCGTGAACAGATCGAAGGCCCCCGGAAACATGTGAAAATAGCCGGCGATGCCGGCGAGCGCTGTGAAGACCGCGCTGGCAATATAGGCCGAGCGCAAGGCCGCCAAGCGACTCATCGTGTTCTGCGACAGCAGACAGGCGAATATGATGGCCGCGAGGAAAAGATAGATGGATGTTGCAGTGAATTGCACGGTCTGTTCCCGGCCTGGCACATTGAGGAGGGCCATCAGGCCGGCAACATTCCAGATCAGCAGCAGCAAAAACAGCAGCGCAATCGGCCGCTCGAATCGGACGCCCGCGGCCAAGCAGGCCGCGGCAACGAGGCCCATCAGGTAATCATGCGGTGACGGTTCGACGAAAGCGATCGAGCTCGTCAACATTGTCACGTAAAGAACGATCAGCAGGATGCGCTCGGCGACAGAGGCGACTTTGGGCGCCGGCTCGGTATAAGCGCGAAAAAAAATGTCTTGCGCGGCGCTCAATAGGCGTTCTCGGTCTTGAGCAGCGCCAGGGGAGTTGCCGCCACGATATAAAGATCAAACAGCACCGACCAATTCTCGATGTAGTGGAGGTCGTGCTCCACGCGACGCTGAATTTTCTCGTGGGTGTCGGTCTCGCCGCGCCAGCCGTTGATTTGCGCCCAACCGGTGATGCCGGGCTTGACGCGATGGCGGGCAAAGTAGCCGTCGACCGCTTCGTCGTAGAGCCGCGCTTCTGCCTTGGCGTTGATGGCATGTGGCCGCGGGCCGACCAGCGACAGGTTGCCTTTGAGGACGACATTGAACAATTGCGGGAGTTCGTCGAGGCTGGCCTTGCGAATGATGCGGCCGACGCGGGTGACGCGCGGGTCGTCTTTCGTCACCAGGCGGCTCGCGCTTGCGTCGGTCTTCTCAACGTACATCGAGCGGAACTTGAAGACCTCGATGAGATCGTTGTTGAATCCGTACCGCTTCTGTCTGAACAGAACGGGCCCTTTGCTGTCGAGCTTGATTGCAAGCGCAACGAGCGCCATTACCGGCGCCGCGGCAAGCAACATGAGGCCGCCGATCAGCTTATCGAACAGCCATTTCATCACCACATCCCAATCGGCAATGGGCCGATCGGCGACGTCGAACAGCGGAACGTTGCCGATATAAGAGTAGGAACGGGGGCGGAAGCGGAGCTTGTTGGTGTGCGCGGCAAGACGGATGTCGACCGGCAGCACCCAAAGCTTCTTGAGCATCTGCAGAATGCGGCTTTCGGCGGAAATAGGCAGCGAAAAGATCACCAAATCGACGCGCGTGCGCCTGCTGAATTCCACCAGATCGTCCACGTTGCCGAGCTTGGGCTGACCGGCGCACTCGGAACTGGTGCGGTCGCCGCGGTCGTCAAACATCCCGATGATATCGACACCCGAGCTCGTTTGAGAACGCAACGCGTCGATGACGTTCGCGCCGGCGTCGCCGCCGCCGACGATGACGGTACGTCGTGTAAGACGCCCTTGGTGCGTCCAGCGCCGCACGAGCAGAAACAAGAGCCGGCGAAATCCGATAAGAGTTGCCAGCCCGAAAAGATAAAAACAGGCGAGCCATACGCGCGAAAAATGCTCGCCAGTCTTGGCGAAAAAGGAACCGCCAATGACAAGAAGGAAGGCAACGGACCAGCTCGCTGCGAGCCGCATGTACTGCTTTTCGTGGCCGCGAAAAGCCTCGACCTGATAGATATCGGCAATCTGAAACGCCATCATTGAAAGGACGGCGACCAGGACGATCAGTGCAAAGTAGGGCCAGTCAAGTCCGTAGGTGGGATAAAGATAGATACCATAGATGGCAGTGCCGGCCACGGCGATGAGCGACAGCTCGATCATCCGCACGAGACCTGCGAGCACGATAGGGGAAATAGGCGATGCAGTATGGGCGGACGCTATTGCGATTGCCTGGGCAGAAAGCGGCCGGCGCCTTTCCGCGTTGCCGTTGCGCGTGCGCAAGCGATCGATAATTCCGGCCGCACTGGGTGCGCTGGTTGTGGGAAAATTCGTATCCGTCATTACAGACGCCAACTGCAGCCGTTTCGCGCGCCCCGGCGGCCTTGCTCATAATCTACGGGTAAGCTCTAGGTAAAGAGTCTCAAGAAATGCTTATTGAGATACTCAAGATGTACTTAACGCCGTCGTGACTCGCGTGCGTCCCGGTATGCGGCGAGCACGCCGTCAACCATCGCGTTAACCGTAAACAGGCTGCCGACACGTTCCCGAAGCTGCCGTGTGCGCTGTTCACTGGCGGCGGTATCGTTAAGAGCGGAACCAATCGCCGTTGCAAGCGCGCTGACATTGCCGCCGGGGATGAGGGCATCGGAAGACGGTCCGAATATTTCGGGAATGCCTCCGACCTGCGTCGCGATCAGCGGCTTGCCGGCGGCGGCGGCCTCCAGGACGACGTACGGAAAGGATTCGGCGCGGGAGGCGACGACCATGACACGGCCGGCGGCGAAAGCTTTGCGGGCAGGCATCGGCGGCATGAGCCTTACTGTCTTGCCCAGTCTGAGACGCTCGATCTGCGACAGGAAGGCTCTGCGGTCCGGCCCGTCACCGATCAAGGTGGCGGTTATCGTCCGCCCGCCATCGCGCAGCAACGCGAGTGCGTCGAGCAGCACATCGACGCCTTTCAGAATCCGAAGTTCACCCAGGAAGAGGAGGTCGGTTGCGTCAGGCGCGAGGGTTACGGGCTCGAATTCGTCGGGAGAAACGCCATTGTGGACGATCCGGGCCGTTCTCGCGGGACTGCCGATCTTGCGGCGGAATTTGTCGGCACTGAATTGGCTCTCGAACAGGAACAGGTCGGTGCGGGGCATCAGCACCCGCTCGGCCATGAAATAGAGCTTTCCGATCGCCGTGTTGTCGTCGAACACCAGCGTGCCGCCATGTGGCGTATACGCGCGCACGACGTTCTTCGACGAAACGAGGCGTGCATAGAGGCCGCCTTTGGCGCCGTGGCCGTGCACAATATCGGCTCCGACCTCGCCGACGCGCCGTCTGACGTGCAAGGCGGCGGCAAGGTCTCCGATACCGGGATGTCGCGGCATCGGAATTCGCGTCAGTCCGAGTGCGAGCTGCGGCTTTAGCCCTTGGAAAATCTCTTCAGCCCGCTCGCCACCGGTCTCGCTATCGGCGATCAATCCGACGCGGTACCCGCGCCCAATCTGCGCGCGCGTGAGATCGATCACGTGACGAAACAGTCCGCCAACGGGCGCACGGAAAACATGGAGAACCTTAAGCGGTTCCATCAGCTCAGAACCACCGCTCCTTGACGACGATGGTGTCGCCGGGGCGGATCGGAAAATCGAGCGGCACGTCCTGATGAATGTGTTGCGTGGCGCCGTTGCGGGTCAGTTCGACTGTCTGCTTGGAAGCACGTGGCGTAAAGCCGCCGGCAATCGCCACCGCCGCTTCCACCGTAATGTTGGCGACGTAAGAATATTGGCCGGGCGTCGTGACCTCGCCCAAGATGAAGAATGGGCGGTAGGTCTCGATCTCCACGCTCACATTCGGCTCGCGCACGTAGCCGGCTTTGAGTCTGTCGGCGATGGTATGGGCCAAGGCCTGCGTTGTGCGCCCGCGCGCCGGAATCGTGCCGACCAAAGGCAACGTGACATTGCCGTTCGCATCGACGGTATAGCTGTTGGAGATGCCCTGCTGCCCAAACACCACGACGCGCAACTTGTCGCCGCTGTCGAGGGTGTAAGGGACGGGCGCATGGCTGCTTGCCGGCGCGGCGCCATAGGCCAGCGCCGCCGATGCTTCGGGAGTGCGTAAGGCTGCGACAGCCGAGGGTTGTTCGACCGCGTGCGCCGCCGGAGCTGCGGAGTCGTACTGCAAGATGCTGGGCGGCTGCAGCGGCGGCTTGGCGGAAGCAAAGGCGCCATCATGTCTGCCGCCCAACAATCCACGCTGCGGCAGTGCGGACACGACCTTTCCGCTTCGCGGATCGCGCACGGAATAAGCCGGCTCGTGCCGCATACAGGCGGCAACCGTCAATGCAGCCAGGACAACAAAGAGAAAGCGGGGTCCCCGCATCGGGCGAATCTGCAAAGTAAGACAGAGGCTACCGACGCATTAGGCGGCGCTATGGTTAACAAAAACTAAGTTTCGGCCGGGTCGGCAGGAAATTAACCGGGAAGCAACCATAATAGTTTGAGATCGCAGTGGGCGATCCAGGGAAGGCGTGCGTCGGAGTTGGTGGTGATGGTGTTTCGTAAGAAGGCGTCAAAAGCTGCGAAATCGAGTCCAGAGCAAATTTCCGCTCCGGTTCGCGCGCCCTTCAGGGCCGATGGCGAGCTCGACATGCGCAGCCTCGGCCGCATTCTGTGGCAAAAGAAAATAAAAATCGCCGGCTTCACGTTGATTGTCGCTGCGCTGACCGCTGTTGTGGTCAACGCTCTGACGCCGCGTTTCAGGTCGGAAGCGCGCATCCTGCTCGATGCGCGCGAAAACGTCTTCTTGCGGGCCGAAGCCGACAAGAATGGCGACAGGAGCGCGCTCGATGCGGAGGCTGTCACCAGTCAGCTTCAGCTCGTCCTGTCACGCGATCTGGCGCGCGAAGTGATCAAAAAGCAAAATCTGACAAAAATTCCGGAATTTGATTCCGCGCTACGCGGCATATCGCCCATCAAGGTCGTGCTCGGCCTGTTCGGAATCGGGCGCGATCCCACATCGATGACGCCCGAAGAACGCACGCTGGAAAGCTTTTACGACCGGCTCAATGCCTATGCTGTTGAAAAGTCGCGCGTGATCGCAATCGATTTCAGCTCGGCAAATCCCGATTTGGCTGCTCGCGTCGCCAACTCGATCGCGGAAGTCTACCTGAACATGCAGCAAACGGCGAAGCAGGAGCAAACGCGCGCCGCCAGCCAATGGCTTGCCGGCGAAATCGCGACCATGCGGAAGAAGGCCGCTGACGCGGAAAACAAGGTCGAGCAGTACCGCGCAAAGGTAAATCTCTTCTCCGGTTCCAACAATTCGTCGCTGTCGAGCCAGCAATTGACGGAAGTCAATTCCCAGATTGCAGCGGCGCGCGGCCAGAAGGCCGATCTGGAGGCAAGAGCGCAACAGCTTCGCGATTTGCTGCACTCCGGTCATTCGATTGAGTCGTCCGAGATTGCCAATTCCGACGCGGTCCGGCGGCTTATCGAGCAGCGCGTCGCGCTCCGTGCGCAGTTGGCGGAACAGTCTTCGACATTGCTGGACAAGCACCCGCGCATCAAGGAGCTGAAGGCGCAAATTGCCGAACTCGATCGAGAGATCCGCGCGGAAGGAGAACGGATGGCCCGCCAGCTCGATTACGACGCCAAAGTGGCGGGCGCGCGCGTGCAGACGCTGACAGCCAGTCTCGATCAGGTCAAGAAGCTTGCTTCACAGACGAACGAGCAAGATTTGCAATTGCGTGCTTTGGAGCGGGAAGCAAAGACGGACCGCGATCTGCTCGAGTCTTATCTTGCGAAATATCGCGAGGCGGCCGCGCGCGAAAATATAAATGCGGCGCCTCCCGAGGCGCGCATCATTTCGCGCGCGAGCCCGGCCATCAAGCCGGACTTCCCGAAGAAGGTTCCAATGGTGCTGATAGCCGCGTTTGCGGCATTCGGCCTTTCCACCGGACTTATCGTTATCGGCGCGCTTCTTGCGCCCATGGACGAGACCTCGTACCCCGCCGCATACGGCTTGCCGACAGTATCGTCGGCGGCAATGCCGCTAATGCCCGGCATTCAACCACCTTGGCCGCCATCGCCGCGTTCCCGCACGGCCGGGACGGTTCCGCTGCGGACGTCCGAACAAATCGTCCAACGACTGCTGCAGACGAGTGAAGCAGGCCGGCGCGTCGCCGTGGCTGGCACGGGCCGCAATGTGGGAACGACATATACGGCCGTCGCTTTGGCACGCATCCTGGCACGGGAATCAAGCGTGATGCTTGTCGACCTGAATTTCGGTGCGCCAAATCTGTCGGTGCTGTCGACGAATTCTCAAGCGCCGGGCATGGCCGAGCTGTTGCGTGGACAGGCGACGTTCGGCGAAATCATCACGCGCGACCAGCTTTCGAACGTGCATCTTGTCGCCGCCGGGAAAGTCGGCGTCGACGGCACCACGCTTGCCGCATCGTCTTCGCTGCCGGGTTTAATCGAAGCGCTTGCCCGCAGCTATGATTACGTGGTGCTCGATATCGGCGCGGTGCCGGAAATCCCGGTCGAGCCGTTGGCGCTGTTGGCGCCGCGAGCGGTTTTGGTTGCCACCGATCCGGCCAGCGCGGCCGCGCGGTCCGCGCGCGAGCGGCTCGACGGCGCCGGATTTGTCGATGTGAGCATGGTGCTGGGGGGCGCGCCGGCAGCGGCTGCCGCCTGAGCAGAGCGGTCTAGCCAAGGATACTTGCGCGGGCGCGCAATTGCCGCGCATTACGCACGAGCGACCAGAGCGCCGGCGTGTGCTTGACCAGCCGCTTTGCCAGCGCCGCTCCCTGCGCCGTGCGGCTCAACAAGGCGCCGGCGCGGGACAACGGCAGAAAGCTGTCGAACAGCGGATCGGCGCTGCTACAAAACAGGTTTTTGTATTGCGCCTGACCGACCCCGAGATCGAACGTCGAAAGGCCCCGCTCGCAACAATCGCGCACGATATTGTGCAACAGCAGTTCGCCGGGGCTCTCATGCGAAAGCCGGCCGCTGATGATCGAGTTGAACATCCCGCAGAAGCGGCCGCCTCCGATCGTGCCGCCGAACGTCGCAACGATCACGCCGCCGACCGACAGGCAATAGAGCTCGACGAAACGCTTTCCGGTCGCGGTCCGCGCGATGCAAATTGCCTCGAGAAAACGACGCACCTCGGCGGCGGCAAATACGTCTGAGATGCCGCGCGCCTGCATGCGCTCGCTTTTCTGCTTGAAGAAGGTATCCAGCACCCGTCTGGCGGCGTCGGCACTATCAATGTGTTCGAATCGAACGGTACCGAATTCGGAGAGCGTGCGCAGCTTCTTGCGCAGCTTTTTCCGCATTTCGCTGTTGGTGCGGGCGCGCAGCAAGCTTTCGAAATCGGAGGTGAGGGCGCCGCTAAATCCGGAATTGGCCGAGTGCTGATGTGGCAGCAGAGCGAACGGGTTGGTTGCGCCCTGCCAGGTCAAAGGTTGGTTCGCGAGCAGGAGCGCATCAACCTCGCCTTTGAGCTGCGCGAGCGCCGCTTTGATGTCGATATCGTCGATCGTGCTGGCGATGTCGCGGTGCCACAGCCCCATGTTGAAGTTGGCGTGTTTGCCGCCCAGAAATTCGACGACGCGAAGCCGCGCCAAAATCCGGCGACCGAACGGCCACAAAAACAAAGGGCTGTTTTTTCTGCTGAAGCCGACGACGATGAAGGGGGTCACGCCGGCGGCCGCCCCGATATGATGATGCCACGACTCCATGAACTCATAGCGCTGATAAGGCGTGGCAAGCGCATTTTGGCGCTCGAGGATACGCCAATAGGGCTCCGCCGCCTCGAATGTGTCGAAGACTTCAAGACGGGCGACGCGCCTTGCGGCATCCGCGGATTGGTCGGAAACGGCGGCTTGCCGCAGGGGTATGACGTTCATGAGGCCTAATGAAACGGGATTAACGCTGAGGCCCCGAGGGTCGCAAACATTTCTCAATAAAGAGTTGGAATATTAGAACAGCGGTGAAGGAAGGCTAAGCAATTGGCTGGGTTACGAAAATCGATAATTCGCGGCGGCTTGGAGACGCTCTATTTCAGCGGGGCGCATCATTTCATGCAGCCGTTCGTTGGCGGCGTCGGGGCCGTCCTCATGCTGCATCACGTGCGGCCGCCGCGCGTTGGCGCCTTTCAGCCCAATGCTTTGCTGGAGATCACGCCGACGTTTTTTGAGGTGCTGCTGCGCCGGCTCAGGCGTTCCGGGGTCGACGTTGTCTCACTTGATGAGATGCACGACCGCCTGGCGGCCGGCAATTTTGCGCGCCGCTTCGTGTGCATCACCTTTGATGACGGCTACAGGGACGTCATGCAGTGGGCCTATCCGCTGCTGCGGAAATATGAAATGCCGTTCGCCTTGTATATCGCGACCAGCTTTCCCGAACGGCTCGGTGAATTGTGGTGGACCGCGCTTGAGGCCGTGATCGCGCGCAACGAGCGCGTCGCGTTGACGATCGAAGGCCGCGAGCAGGTCCTTCGCTGTGGCAGCGTGGAGCAGAAACGGGCGGCTTTCGACGTTGCCTATGCGTACCTGCGCAGCCTGAAGACCGAAGACGCGTTGCGGCGGGTCATTCGCGATCTATGCGCCGTCTATGGCATCGATATCGTGTCCTTCTGCCGCGAGCTGTGCATGGACTGGGATGAGATCGGCCGGATGGCGCGCGATCCGCTGGTGACGATCGGCGCGCACACCGTCAATCACGTCATGCTGCGGAAAGTGCCGAGTGACGCGACTGTGCGTGCGGAGATGGGCGAAAGCCGCGCCGCGATCGAAGCGGCAATCGGCGTCAAGCCCGACCATCTGGCTTATCCGGTCGGCGACCCGACTTCAGCAGGCCCGCGCGAATTTCGCATCGCCGCAGAATTGGGCTTCAAGACGGCTGTGACCACGCGGCCGGGGGTCGTGTTCCCGGAGCACCGGGCTCACCTGACCGCGCTGCCGCGCGTTTCGATCAACGGCGAGTTCCAGCAGCGTCGCTATCTCGATGTTTTGCTTTCGGGCGCCGCGACCGCCGTGTGGAACGGATTCCGCCGCGTCAACGCGGCTTGACAGCGCCGGCTTCGTCCGGCCGCGACATCCAGCTGACCAGCGGCATCGCAGGCAATACCCAGCCCATCCCGGCCACGACGTAAAAGAGTGCGGCAATCCAGCCGTTGATGTTCGTCAGCACCGATTGCGCCATCGCCATCGCTAGCAGCGCCCAAACGATCGCGAGCGCCAGCAGGGCGACGGTTCCGATCAGCTTGCGGACTCGAATGCTCATTGGTCGCACCGGATGCGGTTTGCGGGCTTGCGTGCAGGACTATATGGTCCGCCCGGTTCTCGGCAAGTGCGGTGTTTGCTGCCAATCGCTATGGCCCCTGGTTTTGCCTCTGCTCAATCGTCGAATGTACGAACGCGCGCAGTGCGGCTGTGGCTGCTCGCGGTGGCGGCGCTCATTTTCCTGACGCTGATCGTCGGCGGCGCGACACGGCTAACCCAATCCGGACTTTCAATCGTGGAATGGAAGCCGGTGACGGGCGTCGTGCCGCCGCTGTCGCAGCAAGCCTGGCAGGACGAGTTCGCGAAGTACCGGACGATCCCGCAATACCGCGAGCTCAACGAGGGCATGAGTCTCGATCGGTTCAAGACGATCTATTGGTGGGAATGGACGCACCGGATGCTGGCGCGGCTGATCGGCGCGGTGTTCCTGCTGCCGCTGCTGTTCTTCCTCTGGCGCGGCTGGCTTGGCCGGCGCGAGTGGATCAGGCTGTTCGTGATTTTCGGGCTCGGCGCATTCCAGGGCGCGGTCGGCTGGTGGATGGTGTCTTCGGGACTTTCCGCCGGCGTCAGCGTCTCGCAATACCGGCTGGCGTTTCATCTCACGCTCGCTTCGCTGATCTATGCCGCCATCGTCTGGACGGCGTTGCGCCTTGCGCCGCGAACAGCGGCCGATGCGCCCGTGCGCGTGCGGACCGGTGCACTCGTCCTTGCCGGATTGATGCTGCTGCAGCTTTATCTCGGCGCGCTGGTTGCAGGGCTGCACGCCGGCCTGATCTTCAACACCTGGCCCGACATCGACGGCGGCTTCATTCCGCCCGCGCACGACCTGTTCGTCAATGCGCCGTGGTGGCGGAATTTCTT
>DASUKT010000157.1:0-3051 GCA_036278575.1 Pseudolabrys sp.
GCCGATCGCCATGCGCCAGCAGCGCATTTCGCCGAGCGTCAGGAAAGCCAAAAGCAAGCTGAAGATCGACGTGACGCGCGTCGCGATCGTCGCCGCCATTCTCATCGTCGCGCTGATCACCAACATCACGGCGAACGTGAGGTATCCGGCGCTGCTCGACGCGGTTCCGCTGCTCGGCATTTCGATCTGGATCGTCATCCTGGTCACGTCCGGATTGCGGCGGCCGGATTGGGAGGTGATGCCGGAGACGTTCAAGGGCACCATCTTTCTCCTGTCGCTGGTGACCGCCGCCTCGATGATGCCGGTCGAACGGCTGCCGGCCGCCGCCTGGCAGACCGCGCTCGGCCTCGGATTCGTGTCGGCGGTGTTCGACAATATTCCGCTCACCGCGCTCGCGCTCAAGCAGGGCGGCTACGACTGGGGCTATCTCGCCTATGCCGTCGGCTTCGGCGGCTCGATGATCTGGTTCGGCTCGTCGGCGGGTGTCGCGCTGTCGAATATGTACCCGGAAGCTAAATCGGTCGGGCGGTGGCTCGGCCGCGGCTGGCATGTCACGCTCGCTTACGTCATCGGCTTTTGCGTGATGCTCGCGGTTCTTCACTGGCATCCCGACCCGCCGCTTCGGTAGCAAAGTCCTCGTACACAGCGGCGGCACGACGGAAAAAAACCCGCCGTTTTACCGGCGGGGTATGAGGTAGGGAGATTGAGCACGAGGCTCAAGATGCGCTCAGCAGGCGGGATCCGTTGCCTCGGGCGACACCGCCTACGCGCGGGCGCCGTGGATGGGACCTGGGCAACCGCGAGCGTCGCAAAGCTAACCCGGGTCCGGAAAGTCGTATGTGATGCACGTCACAGAAGTGCGTTTTTGAGCTGGCGACCGGAGAGAGATAAGCTCCGTCACCCGGACTTATAGCTTCGGGGCCGGCACTTCTCATGCCGGCAGCACCGGAAAACAAAAGACGGTCCGCGCGCCGACATCAACCTTCACATGCTCGACGTGGCCGGATAGCTGCCGAGCCAGCGCCTCGATCAACCTCAAGCCGTAGCCCGGCTTGGGCGGAAACGACATGCCGCGGCCATTGTCCTCGACCGTTATGCAGGCTTCGCTCGCGTTGCCGGTGAGCTCGAATTTCACCTGAATGCGCCGGCCATGCGTTTCGACGTTTTCGAAGGCGTACTTCATCGAATTGGTGACGAGCTCGTTCACCACCAGCGCGGCGGGCACCGCCCGGTCGAGCGGAATCTTGGCCTCCGCCGCGTCGACGTCGACGACAATATCGCTGTGAGAGGGCGTGATGCTGGCGCACAGCGCGCGCACGTAAGTCGCAAAATCGACCTCGCTTGCCTGCTTGCCGCGCGACAGCAGATCGTGCGCGACCGCTATCGCCTGCACGCGGCGGATCGCCGTTGCGATGATGCTGCGCACCTCCTCCGATTCGGAATCGCGGCTGCTCGCGGCCAAAAGCGAGATGACGAGCTGCAAATTGTTCTTCGCCCGGTGCTGTAATTCACGCAGCGCGGTTTCCGCGCGGGCGCCATCGGTTTTGCTTTGAAAACCTGCCGTAATGGCGTCGTGTTCGGATTTGTGGCGTGCCAGCGCACAGCCGAGAATGTTGGCCATTGTGGTCAGGAAGTTCACATCCCATTCGTCGAAATCCCGGCGCATTTCGGTGTCGACCTCGAGCACGCCCCACGTTTCGCCGTCGATCATCACCGGCACATTGAGCACGGAGATCACGCCGTGCGCGCGTAGCAAAGGCGAGTAACGATAGTCGCGATCGTTCGGCAGATCCTCGATTGTGATCGCCGCGCCAGTCTGTATCGCGGCACCGGCCGGCGAATGCATGTCGATACCGAGCGTGGCATGGCCGACGACGCCTTCTTTCCAGCCGACCCCGGCGACCACGAGGACATCGGCGTTTTCCGGCCGATATTGCAGGATCTTGACGCGGCTGATCTGCGAGACGCGCGAAACTTGCGCGGTCGCATGCTGCATGAGCCGCTCCAGCGACGCCGGCTCGGTGGCGAGACGACTGAAGCCATTGACGCTGCGCTGATACTCGCGAACGCGCGCTTCCCAAGGCGCAGATGGCGATCGTTTGTCCGACACGACTGCGTTTTTCCTGTTCCGACTTCCGTCTGGAACAACGCCGCACATCTGCAAGGGTTCGCCAATTGGGTGTCGAGGCCTACGAGGCCCCATATCTCGTGTGCGCCGACGCTCTGCGTGTCGTCTGCCGGACAAACACAGCTTTGTTGCGCGATTGCGCCGTTTTGCCGATGCGGAGCGCAACTTGCCGCCCAGACGCTTTTGCGGGAAGCTGTCGACGCCAAATAAGCGGGAAGGGCTTTGCCATGCAAATCATCCCCGTCGGTCCGGGCTTTGCCGCTGAAGTGCGCGGCGTCACGCTTGCGGATGTCGCAAACGATGACGCGGCTTACAACGAGGCACGTGTGGCGTTCGAGCAGCATTCGGTGCTCGTCTTCCGCGGCCAAGAGGTGACCGACGAAAGTCAGCTTGCTTTTTCGCGCCGTTTTGGCCCGCCGGAGGTGACGAAGGTTGGCTCGCTCGGCACCGGCACGCATTTCATCACGCTCACCACGATCGGTCCGGATGGCAAAGTGGTGCCACCCGATCATCGTTACGCGCTGCGCAACAGGGCGAACCAGCTCTGGCACACGGATTCGTCGTTCAAGCGCACGCCGGCGCTGACCTCCATACTGTCCGCGCGCATCGTGCCCGAACATGGCGGCGAGACCGAATACGTCTCGACGCGATTGGCTTTTGAGCGGCTCGATCCGGCGCTGCAGCGAAAGCTGGAAAACGCTTTCGTCTGGCACGACTACAATCATTCACGCAGCCAGATCGCGGACGGCCTGGCGACGCCGGAGGAGCGCGCAGCGCTGCCGCCGGTGTGCTGGCGCATGGTGTGGAAAAACCCGGTGAACGGCCGCGGCGCGCTCTTTCTTGCTTCGCACGCTTATGCCGTGGAAGGCATGGAGCCGGCGGCGGGTACGCGGCTGATCGACGAATTGATGCAAGCCGCGACC
>DASUKT010000158.1:0-8163 GCA_036278575.1 Pseudolabrys sp.
GGAAAGGCTGGCCCGACTCAGCCGGCAAGCCATTCGGCCAGCGCGGCGTTAACAGCCTCCGGGCGCTCCAGGGTGGACAAATGTCCGCAATCGGAGATGACGCACAGTCTCGCGCCGTTAATGCCGGCGGCGATCTCGCGCGAAAGCTCCGGCGGCGTTGCGACATCGCCGTCACCGACCAGCACCAGGGTCGGGCATTTGACCGATGCCAGCAACGGCCGCGAGTCCGGCCGCGTCATGATCGCCGTCATCTGACGGACGAACGCCTCCGCGCCCGTTTCCTCCGCCATCTGGCGCACAGCCTTCGTTAGCGCCTCATCATTCTGGCGGCTGGCGTGCAGATAGCGGGGCATCGACAAGTCGGCAATTTCGGCATAACGGCCCTCTTTCGCCATTGCTATTTGGCTCTTGCGCGCGGCGGTCTGCTCGGCTGTGTCGGCGCGTGCCGAGGTATCGAGCAGCGCGAGCCGCATAATGCGTTCGGGCGCAAGCCGCAGCATCGCAAACGCGATGTAGCCGCCCATCGATAGTCCGGCGAGCGCAAAGGTCGGCGGCGCATCGGTCAAAATGCGCGCGGCAATCTTTTCCATGCTGGCATGGCGCCGGTGGTCGGCAATCGTTACCGGACCAAACGGCCATAGTGCCGGAAGCTGGGGCGCATAGAGCCGCGCCGTACAGGTCAAGCCGGGAATGAGCACGATGGGAATAGACTGCGCCATAACTGGCTCTGAACGCCAAAACGTTAAGAATTAATGCGATTTATTGCACTGCGGGTGCATTGACTTTCGCCTTTGCCCGCCTATGTTCCGCGTGAACGGTACGAGTAGAAGATTCGGCCGTCCTTTCCGCGCATCGCAACCCGTTTTCATCCGGCGCGGCTCCGGGCGGCCTCGACTCGAGGATTTATGTCTTTCTCCCATCTCGGCTTGTCCGACAAGGTTCTCGCCGCCATTGACGCGGCCGGTTACAAGGCTCCCACCCCCATTCAAGACCAGGCAATCCCCCACGTCCTCCAGCGCAAGGACGTGCTCGGGATTGCACAGACCGGTACGGGCAAAACCGCCGCGTTCGTTTTGCCGATGCTCACGATGCTCGAGCAGGGCCGCGCACGCGCGCGGATGCCGCGCACGCTCATTCTCGAACCGACGCGCGAACTCGCAGCGCAGGTCGCCGATCACTTCGAAAAGTACGGCAAAAACCACAAGCTCAATGTTGCCCTGATCATCGGCGGCGTTTCATTCGACAATCAGGATTCTAAGCTGGTCCGCGGCGTGGATGTGCTGATCGCAACACCTGGGCGCTTGCTCGACCATTCCGAGCGCGGACGGTTGCTGCTCTCCGGCGTCGAGCTTTTGGTTATCGATGAAGCCGACCGCATGCTCGACATGGGCTTCATTCCCGACATCGAGCGCATCGGCAAGCTGGTGCCGTTTACGCGGCAGACGTTGTTCTTCACGGCGACGATGCCGCCCGAAATCCAGCACATCGCAGATACCTTCCTGCACAATCCCGTTCGCGTGGAAGTCTCAAAGCCCGCCACCACAGCCGCCACAATCACGCAGCAGCTTGTCGCCACCGGCCGCGATCCGCATGAAAAACGCGAGACGCTGCGCAACCTCATCCGCTCCGCCGACAATTTCAAGAACGCCATCGTGTTCTGCAATCGCAAGCGCGAGGTAGCCCAACTGCATCGGTCGCTGCTACGGCACAAGTTCAATGCTGTCGCTCTTCACGGCGACATGGACCAGCCGGCGCGCATGGCGGCGCTCGACGCGTTCCGCAAAGGCGAAGCCAAGCTTTTGATTGCTTCGGATGTTGCCGCGCGCGGCCTCGATATTCCGGACGTCAGTCACGTCTTCAATTTCGATGTGCCGCATCACCCGGATGATTACGTCCACCGCATCGGCCGCACTGGCCGCGCCGGCAAAAGCGGCATCGCTGTCACCATCGTCGCCCCAATCGACCGCCGTGCCGTTGACACGATCGAACGGCTAATCGGGCAGACCATTCCATGGATTAAAGGCGAGTCTCTTCCGAAAGAGAGCCAGGAAGAGCAGCCGCATCGCGAGCAGCGCGCGCATCACGGCCGTCAGCACAATCGGCAGGCGCGCGGCCACAGCCACAATGGCGGACAACAGCAGCGGGGGCATGACCGCTCTTCCGCAAAACAGCGCCCGCATGCGCCGCACCAGCGCGACTCCGAAGCCGAGAATACTCATTTACCGGCGTTTCTGCTGCGCCCCGTTCCTGCCCGGGCCTAAACGTCCGGAAAACACGGTAATGATGTGTATGTAAATTTACGTACCGTTCACCGGCGGCTATTAACGTATTTCACCATGTGATTTTTGGCGGCAGGACGAACTTTCCATTCGGCTTGTACAGCGATTTTTTTTCGGGCACGTCGCCCACGGGCGGGGATTTGCGATGTCAGCGGGGCACGCAGACGATCACGAACGCACGATGACGTTCGCGGAAATTGCGCTCGGACAGATCAAGGCGCTATCTCAGCCTGCATTCCCGCGTAATTATGAAATTTGGTACACGTACGCCACGGGTTACAATCCCGCCCTCAACCAGCGCGTAAACGAAATCCTGAAGAAAAACGGCGCGCTGACCGAAGACGACCTCAATCAGCTTTTCGAAAATTATTTGTCACCGTCGCGCCTGACCGAGCGGATCGACAAGGTCGGCAGCCAGGTCATGGGCGAGATCGATCAGGTCATGGCCATGATCGATGCCGCGGCCGGCAGCGCCAGCAGCTACACCGAAAGTCTCGCCGACATGAGCGAGAAGATTGTCCAATCGAAGGACCGCGAGGGCCTGCGTGCGATTGTTGAAAGCCTGGTTCAGACAACCAAGGAAATGGAAGAGTCGAACCAGAAGTTGGAAGCGCGGCTTAATGCCTCAAAGCAGGAAATCCGCGATCTGCAGCAGAACCTCGAAGCGGTTCGCACCGAGAGCTTGACGGATCCATTGACTCAATTATCCAACCGCAAACTCTTCGACAGCGCCATCGCGCAGGCCATCGCGGACGCCCAGACGCGCGAGGAACCCCTGTCGCTGCTGATGACCGACATCGATCACTTCAAGGCCTTCAACGACAACTACGGCCACCTCACCGGCGACCAGGTGTTGCGCCTCGTCGCCATGAGCCTGAAGCAGAATGTCAAAGGCCGGGATACGGCCGCTCGCTATGGCGGTGAAGAGTTTGGCGTCGTCCTGCCAAATACGCCTCTGCGCGCGGCCATTACGGTCGCCGATCAAATTCGCTGCGCGGTCATGACAAAAGAGCTGATGAAACGTTCGACGGGCGAGCACCTGGGCCGTGTGACGGTCTCAGTCGGCGTCGCTACCCTGCGAAAAAGCGACACCGTTCAATCGCTGATTGAGCGCACAGATGCTTGCCTTTATGCCGCCAAACGGCATGGCCGCAATCGCGTAATGAGTGAAACCGATCCGGAAGTCGTCCAGGCCGAAGCTGCGAAGGTTGCTTAGTATTACTCTGCCGCGCCTTGCGCCGGCGTGAGCTGGACCGATTCGCCGCAACCGCAAGCCGATGTCTGGTTCGGATTATTGAACACGAATTGCGCTGACAGCTTCTCGGCCTTGAAATCCATTTCCGTGCCGAGGAGGAAAAGGACGGCCTTCGGATCGATCAAAATCTTCACGCCCTTGTCCTCGACGATCTCGTCGTGGGGATTTGCCGCCTCGGCGTATTCCATCGTGTATTCCATTCCGGCACAGCCGCCGTTTTTCACACCGACGCGTACGCCCATAACACGTCGCTCCGCGCGCGCCATCACGTCCTTGATGCGGGCGGCCGCGGCATCGGTAAGCCGCATCACCTGAGGTCGGGGTCTTGCCATGGCCATCTACGTTGATCTCCGAGGCCGTTTCGAATCGTAACAAATCGAAATTACCAAGCTCTTTCGATTCTCAATGTGGTACCGAAAACCTCCGAACGCAACTCACCACATGTTCAACACCAGCCGGGCCTCGTCCGACATTCGGCTCGGATCCCACGGCGGATCCCAGACCACCGAGACCTTGGTTTCCTTCACGCCCGGTACGCTGGAAACGGCGTTTTCCACCATGATCGGAAGTTCCTGCGCTGACGGACAATTCGGCGTGGTCAACGACATTTCGATCTTCACCGTTCGGTCGTCTTCGACCTCGATTTTGTAGATGAGACCGAGCTCGTAGATGTCGGCGGGTATTTCCGGATCGTAGACGGTCTTGAGCGCTGAGACGATCTCGTCCGTGAGCTTATTGAGTTCATCCTGCGGAAGTGCGGATGTTGCCGCGGCCTCAGCGATCGCCGTTTCGGCCGGTCTGTCGACGGTGGGCGTATCGTCACTCATGTAAAGAAGTCCTGTGCCTTGACGAGCGAAGCCGCAAGCGTATCGACTTCGTCCCTGGTGTTATAGAGACCGAATGAGGCGCGGCAGGTCGCGGTTAATCCGAAACGCGCGAGCAGCGGCATCACACAATGCGTGCCGGCGCGCACGGCCACCCCCGATCGATCGATAATGGTCGCGACGTCATGCGGATGCGCGCCTTTCATCTCAAATGAAACGATCGGCCCCTTGTCCTTCGCATCGCCGACGATACGCAGCGAATTGATCTGACCGAGCTTCTCATGCGCGTATTTTGCCAGTTCTGCTTCGTGCGCACGGATGCGCTCCTTGCCGATCGAATTCATGTAATCGATCGCCGTACCCAGCCCGATCGCCTGCACGATCGACGGCGTGCCCGCCTCGAACTTGTGCGGCGGATCGCCGTAGGTGATGCGGTCCTCGAACACTTCGCGGATCATTTCGCCGCCGCCGTTGAACGGCGGCATGGCAGCAAGGTGCTTGTGCTTGCCGTAAAGCACCCCGATACCAGTCGGGCCGTATACCTTATGCCCGGTGAAGGCATAGAAATCGCAGTCGATACCGCGGACGTCGACGTCGAGATGGACCGCTCCTTGCGCGCCATCCACGAGTACTGGAATGCCGCGTGCATGGGCGAGTTTCACGACTTCCTTCACCGGCACCGCCGTGCCAAGCACGTTCGACATCTGCGTGATGGCGACCATTTTGGTGCGTGGCGACAGCAGCTTCTCGAATTCGTCGATCAGGAAATTGCCGTCATCATCGACCGGCGCCCATATGATCACCGCGCCATAGCGCTCGCGCAGGAAATGCCATGGCACGATATTGGAATGGTGCTCCATGATCGAGAGCACGATCTCGTCGCCCTGCTTGATGCGCTCGCGGCCGAACGTATAGGCGACAAGATTGATCGCTTCCGTCGCGTTACGGGTGAAAACGATTTCTTCCGCGCGCTCGGCGTTGATGAACGCGCGCACTTTCTCGCGCGCACCCTCGTAAGCCTCGGTCGCCGCATTGGCAAGATAGTGCAGACCGCGGTGCACGTTGGCGTATTCGGCCTTGTAGGCACGGTCGAGACGGTCGAGCACGGACTGCGGCTTCTGCGCTGACGCCGCGTTATCGAGATAAACGAGCGGCTTGCCATAGACCCGCATCGCCAGCGCGGGAAAATCCTCGCGAATGCGGGAAATGTCATAGCTGCCGTTTTTCACCGCGAGATGCATGGCATTTAGTCCCGCGCCGTTAGCCATTCGGCCGCCGCATTCAGCAACGCGTCACGCACACCCTCATGCGCGATCGTTTCAATCACGGCGCCCGCGAAAGCCTGAACGAGCAGCGCCTCGGCTTCCTTCTCGGGGATACCGCGCGCCATGAGGTAGAACTTGAGGTTTTCGTCGAGCGCACCGGCTGTGGCGCCATGGCCGCACTGCACGTCGTCGGCGAAAATCTCCAGCTCTGGCTTGTTATCGGCTTCCGCGTCGTCGGAAATCAGCAGCGCGTTACTTGACATCTTGGCGTCGGTTTTCTGCGCATGCGGCCGCACAATGATCTTGCCCTGGAAAATGCCCCGGCTTTCGCCATCGAGCACCGAGCGGAACTGCTCGCGGCTTTCGCAGCCGCCCGCCGCGTGGTCAATGACCAGCGTGGTGTCGGCGTGCTCTTTGCCATTGAGCAGGGTCGCGCCGCGAATGCCGGCAACCGTTCCCTCGCCGCCGAACCGCACGAAATTCTGGTTGCGCACCGTCGCGCCGCCGAGCGTGAAATTGAACGTATTAAATTTGGCGCGCGCGCCAACCGACGCCATAAGCGTTCCGATGTGCAATTTCTGGTCACGCGTGATTTTCACGTAATCAACCTCGGCTTCGTCGGCGATGACGAACTCCAACGCCGTATTGACCTGCGATTCGCTGGCATCGTGATTTTCGAGGATGAGTGCCTTGGCTCCCTTCTCGACCACGATCAATGAACGCATGAAGATCGATGCCGGTTGACTGCCGGACACAAAATCAATGAGAACCGGCCGCTTCAGCTGACCATCGGCGGCAATGCGGATCATGACGCCATCGCCCATCAGCGCCGTGTTGAGCGCAACGGCAACGTCGTCGGTCTCGATCGCCTTGCCGACATGAGCAGTGACAAGTGAATCGCCCTTCGCCAGCGCATCTGCCATCGAGCCGACGGTCAGCCCCTGCTCGGGCGAAAGATCCGAAAGCTCCGGGACGAATGCGCCATCGACAAATACCAGCCGCCGGCAATCGAACCCGGCGAGCATTTTTCCGGCGTCCTTGGCGCGTGCCTTCGCCGCTGCATCGGGTGCAGTGGCAAGCGGGTCGGCTTCGCGCATCAGCGCGCGCAGGTCGGTGTATTTCCATTCCTCGATGCGGCGATGCGGAAGGCCCGTTGCACTGAAGCGGCGGAACGCATCCTCGCGCAGTTTGGCGAGTGCACCCTTGCCCGGCAGTTGTGCGCGTGCCGCCGCGTAGGCGTCGCTCAGCGCCTGCTCGGCCGGTGTCTTGATCGTGCGCAGTTCGACGTTCATGACGCGAGAACCGTCTCGTCCTGGTATTGAGCATAGCCCTTGGCTTCGAGCTCGAGCGCCAGGTCCTTGCCGCCTGTCTTCACCACGCGCCCCTTCGACATCACGTGCACGACATCGGGCACGATGTAGTTCAGAAGCCGTTGATAGTGCGTGATGACGATCATCGAGCGCTGCGGTGAGCGCAGCCTATTGACGCCTTTGGCGACGATCTTGAGCGCGTCGATATCGAGGCCTGAATCGGTCTCATCGAGCACCGCGAGCCGCGGCTCGAGCATTGCCATTTGCATGATCTCGTTGCGCTTCTTCTCGCCACCGGAAAACCCCACGTTGACGGCGCGCCGTAGCATCTCCTGATCGATGCCGAGATGCGCCGAAGTTTCGCGCACGCGCTTCATGAATTCGGGCGTCGAAAATTCCGCCTCGCCGCGCGCCTTGCGCTGCGCGTTCACCGCCGTGCGCAGAAAGGTCATGGTCGCGACGCCGGGAACTTCCATCGGATACTGGAATGCAAGGAACAGTCCTTTGGCCGCGCGCTCGTCCGGCGCCATCTCGAGAATGCTTTCGCCGTTGAACAGGATTTTGCCGTCTGTGACCTCGTAGTTATCCTTGCCGGCGAGCACGTAGGCGAGCGTCGACTTGCCGGATCCGTTCGGCCCCATGATCGCCGCAACCTGGCCCTGCTCGACCGTCAGATCGAGCCCGTTCAGAATCTTCTTGCCGTCGATCTCGACGTGCAGATTTTTGACTTCAAGCAATGCCACTTTTTTCTTCCTCGTAATCTCAACTTGTTACCGCGTCAGACGTTGGTGGCGTCCGAGCGGTCGCCCCCGCGCCACCGCCATTCGCCATCGGTCCTGCGGCGGCTGAACTGGACGAACCACCATGTCGCCGCCGCGATGAGAACGGCCCAAAGCATCCAGGCGACGATGTTCGATCGATCCGCCAGCAAATTCATAGCGATGATCGAACCCGCAAGAACAATCGCACACCCGAATGTCGCCACCCAACCTTGCCAGGTTGCCGGCGTAGCGCCGTAACCGTACCGCTTCGGCTTGAACCAGTATCCCGTCATGGCGTCAGCCCACGCTGCCCTCAAGCGAGATCGAGATCAGCTTCTGCGCCTCAACCGCAAACTCCATAGGCAACTGCTGCAAGACGTCCTTCACGAAGCCGTTGACGACAAGCGCGGTTGCCTCTTCCGCCGACATGCCGCGCTGGCGGCAGTAGAACAGCGTGTCCTCGGAAATC